>NZ_SJDU01000326.1 GCF_005518285.1 Brachyspira catarrhinii
TTTAAATAAAAAATTTATTAATAAAATTTTAATTATAAATATATTTTATAAATTCTATATTAAAATAAATTATAAAAATTTAATAAATGAATTTTTATTTAATTAATAATTAAAAATTTATTAACATTATAAACAATTTATTAACAATTAATATTTTATTGAATTTATTAAATAGATATACATTTTTGAATTCATTTTAATCTTTTTTAATATATTTTATTTTATTTAAATAATATATTATTTTAAATTTTAAAAAAACTACGATAATTATTATATGGTTTATATGTTAGTAAATTTTTCATATAAGAAAAAAATAAAAAATATATTTATTATATTGTTTATAATATTTTTATTGGTAATATTGATTATAAATTATTTATTATAAAAATTTATTATCGAAATTCAAATAATGAAATATATTAATTATTGTAAATATTGTTAATAATAAAAATATAAGAATAACTTTCTTTACTTTTTTTATAATTATATATATTATAAAACAATTAACAAAAGGTTTTTATTATGAAAAAGATTTTTATGATTATAATATTTGCTACGGTTTTTGTTTCTTGCAATCAAGTTTTCAAGAACAGATATAACTTGAATAAGGCATATACTTTATACGAAAAAGGAAAGAACGAAGACGATGATAAAGCGTTGCTCGAAATAACGGGAACTTATAACGATATAATAAACCAAAAGATATACGCTCAAGATAGACTTGCAGCCGTGTATAGAGCTTTGGGAGAAAGAAGTTTGGCTAAAGGACAATACGGATATTCCGCGAAATATTTTTCCGAAGCTTTGAAAATTTTACCGAATAGTCCTTATTTAAGATACGGACTCGGAATATCTTATTCTTATTTGGTTGAAAGCGCCGATACGGAAGAGAAGAAAAAAGATTTTATAGAAAGAGCGGAAAGCAATATAAATTTTGCAATTAGTAAAGACGCTAACAATCCAAATTATTATGCCGCTTTGGCTTCGCTTAAAGGAATCCAGCAAAATTATTACGAGGAAGCTTTGGAACTTATAAATAAAGCGGTTGAACTCTCTCCAAATAATATCGATTATCTTTTTGTTTTGGCAAGATTGCAATATAGCGTTGGAAATAGAGATAGAGCGGTTGAAGTTTATAGAAGAATATCCAATTTAACCGAATCTACCGCGGTAAGAGAGAGAGCTTTAAATAATATTAATCAAATAGTAAGTATGGGTAATTAAAATAAAATGAATAAAAACGACAATATAAAAACTTATTTGATAGCCCTTAATCAAATCGAGAAAATCGGAGACAGAAGAATATACGAACTTATAAAACATTACGAATCGGTTGAAAGTATTTTTGAAGAAAAAGAAAAAAATTTAAAAGAATTGATAGAAAAAAAATTTAAATTCAAAGTTAATGATTTTAGCAAAAATGAAATATTGGATAAAGCGGAAAATATAATAAAAAAATCCAAAGAATACGAAATAGGAATTTTAAGTTTATTCGATAAAGAATATCCTTTTAATTTGAAACAGATTGATAATCCTCCTTACATACTTTATTACAAAGGCGATTTAAAAAAATTAAGAAGAAATTCAGTTTCTATAGTGGGAACAAGAAACCCTACCAAAGAAAGTAAAAAATACGCGTTCGATATAGCTTCAAAATTATCCGCGTTGAATATAACGGTTGTGTCTGGCATGGCTAAAGGAATAGACAAAGAAGCTCATTTGGGCGCAATATCTTCGCTTGTAAATACTGCGGCGGTTTTGGGAAACGGAATAGATATAGTTTATCCTTCCGAAAATGTCAAAGTTTACAATAAATTGATTGAAAGCGGAATTGTTATAAGCGAATTTGAAGTCGGAAGAAAACCCGACAGAATGAATTTCCCAAGAAGAAATAGAATAATATCGGGATTATCTTACGCAACGATAATGGTTGAAGCTTCGAGCAAATCTGGAGCTTTAATAACGGTAGATTACGCTTTAAATCAAGGTAGAGAAGTTTATATAGCGCCTTACGATGAAAAATTAAAAGAATATTTCGGCAATCATAAATTGTATAAAGAAGGAGCTAAAATTATTAACGATATAACCGATATACTCGAAGATTTTGATTCCATATTTTCAAACGATGACGATTATTTGAAAATGAAATTAAAATATTTTGAAGGCGGCAATATTCCAAATAAAGGAGATAGCGAAGAAAATAAAATTATAAAAACTCAAAAAATTAAAGAGAATAATAAAGAAAATAAAACGATAAGAAAAATTACCGAAAATAAAAAAATTGAAAAGCCGAATTTGGAAGGAGACGAAGCTAAACTTTACGATATAATAAGCAAAAACGATAAAGTCCATATTGACGATATTATAGAAAAAACGGAAATGAAAACTCAAGTTGTGACTTCGCTTTTAATGCGGCTTGAAATAAACGGTTTCATAAAACAAACCGCGGGAAAATATTATACCGCTTTGTTATAGATTATAAAAATAAAAATTAAAATTTAAAATTGGATAGAAAGAATGGAAACTAATACTAAAATTGAAAAGAAAGAAAAAACTAATTCTAAAAAAAAGAAACTCGTAATAGTGGAATCGCCAGCAAAAGCAAAAACTATTAACAGATA
>NZ_SJDU01000327.1 GCF_005518285.1 Brachyspira catarrhinii
TTTTACAAAGTTCAAAAATATTCGCGAATAGAATTATTTTTTTATTTGATAACTTTTTTAATTCCGTTTATGATGTCTATTCTTGGAATTTTTTACGCTTTAAACTTTTTTTCTTTGAATAGAGTATTTTTAAAAGAAAATATAATTTCTTCTTTTCTCACGCGAGGCTATCATTTTCTTTTCGTATTTTATATAACTCATATAATATATTTCTTTTATTTATTCGTTTTGGAAAATAAAAAAAGTTTTTATTCGAGCATTTCGTCTCATTTTATAATAATAATATCAACCGCTATAGCTTTTATAATGATTATAATTTACACCGTTATTAATTGGGTATTGGACGATAATATAATCAAATCTTACGAAAACAAAAAAAACGATATTATATACGAAGCGGAAACTACTTTTTACGGAGAATATAACGCCGAAAATTTTGAATACGAAAGTTTTGCAAAAGCTCTCGATATAGCGATGCTTTATTACGACAACGAATTAAAATATCAATCGGAAGAATGGGACGATTTTGAAAAAAAACATTTATTATTTGAAACGGCTATTATTCAAGGAGGCGGATTTTTTATTATGATAAGCGGAAGAGAATTCATTTATCCTTTTTATATGTTTATACTTATTTATCTTATAGTCAATTCCATCATTCTTGCCACTTCGATAATATTTTTTAAAATATTTTTGGAGAGAAAATTTAACGGCTATATAGATATAATAATAAAAGGTTTTGAAGAAGACAATTATATTTATGCAATTGATACGGACAATATGGACGAAACGGAAATAAAGGCTCTTTCAGAGTTATACAATAAAAAACTTCTTACTTATAAATACAGGGAAAGATATATAAAGATGTTTATGAAATAGAAATTATTAAATCTGGGTTATTTATATATTTGACTAATCAAAAAATTAATTCTGTTATATTTTAATCTATTTATTATTTTATATTGAAATAAAGCTAATATTAATATATTATATTTGTATTAAAAATTTGGAGGAATTATGCCTACTAAAAAAATTAATTCAAAAAAATCGGTTTCTTCAATTAAGAAATCCGTTAAAAAACTTATTAATAAAAATAGCTCTAAAAAAAATAATCTTGCAAAAAAATCGGCAAAAAATTCTATAAAGAAAGTTGTAGAAAAAAAGTTAATTAGCTCAAAATATTATGTATCCGAAACTCCTTTGAAATATGCCGATAGAGAAATTTTCGGAGCAATCAAAAGAGAATATAAAAGAGAAGCATCTGGACTCGAACTCATAGCGAGCGAAAATATAGTTTCAAGAGCGGTTATGGAAGCGCAAGGCTCGATATTCACAAACAAATATGCCGAAGGTTATCCAGCAAAAAGATATTACGGAGGATGCGTTGAAGCGGATGTAGTGGAAAGATTAGCTATTGAAAGAGCGAAAAAATTATTCAAAGCGCCTTTTATAAATGTTCAGCCTCATTCTGGTTCGCAGGCAAATATGGGAGTTTATATGTCGATTTTGCAACCTGGCGATACTTGTTTGGGATTATCTTTGGATGCTGGAGGACATTTAACTCATGGAAAAAATATTAATTTTTCTGGTAAGATTTATAATTTCGTTCATTACGGCGTGAGCAGAGAAACTATGCAAATAGATTATGACGAAGTTAGAGATTTGGCTTTGAAACATCGTCCTAAAATAATAGTGACGGGAGCGAGCGCTTATCCAAGAATTATTGACTTTGAAAAATTTAGAAGCATTGCGGACGAAGTTGGCGCTTATTTGCTTGTCGATATGGCGCATATTGCGGGACTCGTTGCGGCAGGCTTGCATCCAAATCCTGTAGAATACGCTCATTTTGTCACGGGAACGACTCATAAAACTTTAAGAGGACCGAGAGGAGGTTATATAATTTCTACAAACGAGGAACTTGCTAAAAAAGTAGATAAAACTATTTTTCCTGGAATTCAAGGCGGACCTTTAATGCATGTAATCGCAGCAAAAGCCGTATGCTTTAAGGAAGCTTTGGATAAAAAATTTGTCGATTATCAAAAGCAAGTTTTAAATAACGCAAAAACTATGTCAAACGAATTTATCTCAAAAAATTATAATATCATTTCTGGCGGAACGGACACTCATTTAATATTGCTCGATGTAAAATCTTCAAAAGGAATCACGGGAAAAATTGCCGAAGCGGTTTTAGATAAAGCTCATATAACAACAAATAAAAACGGAATTCCTTACGACAGCGAATCTCCTATGGTTACAAGCGGAATAAGACTCGGAACTCCAGCGATTACGACAAGAGGATTGAAAGAAAAAGATATTATCGAATTGGTTAATTATATGGACGAGGTTTTGACGAATTCGGATAACGAAAAAATTATTAATTCGGTTGGAAAGAAAGTTGACGCTTTATGCAAAAAATATCCGATTTATAAATATATTTCAGAGATGTAAAATTTAAAATGAATTTAATAAATGAAAATTCTATTATATCGAATCTTATAAATATTTACGAAAGTTTTGGTTTCAAAAAAATTAAATTAAGCAAATTTGAAGATTATAATTTATATAATAATAATAAAGATTTTCTTCAAACGGAACATATTTTAACTTTCATGAATTTGA
>NZ_SJDU01000328.1 GCF_005518285.1 Brachyspira catarrhinii
ACGCTTCTAATAAAATCGGGAATTAAATTATTCGTTATTATATCCAAAGCCATAAGAACTTTAACGCTCGTTCTTGTAGGATAAGAAACTCCCAAAAGTCTCGCGTTATTTAGCGCGTCCATGATTTTTTCCGTTAAATCTTTATCGTTTTCAATCAAATTATATATAGTAAAATCGCTATTTATCGAAACTCTCGCCAAAGTGTCGTATAGAGTTTTTACGGTTTCTTCTTCCGCCTGCTGCTGCAATATTAAAAAAGATTCTGGCTGCAATACTTTATCGGTAATCATATCCGCCGTAGCATCCGCATAAATTGTGTATGTGGTATAATCGACTCTTCCCGCTCCAGTATTAATCAATATATCGTTATTTGCCGTATATTGAGCGAAAAGAAACATATTTATTATAATAAACAGTAAAACAACTTTAATATTCATATTTACTCCGATATGCTATTAAATATTTTCGGATTATTGAAAAATTTTTAAATATATTTTTAATAAAAAATAACGGACGAAGTTTTTACTTTATTTTGTCCGTAGCCGAAGTAATCCAAATTTGGAATAGCGCTTTTTCTGACAACAAGGGGTTGCAACCCATTGTGTTAACAATTTGGATAAGTATGCAATTAAAAAAGCACGCAATGGGCAACTGCCCCTTGTTATCTGTATAGATTGCCACGCCTTCGGCTCGCAATGACAATGATTATTCCGTCATTACGAACGAAGTGAAGTAATCCACAAAAAATAGATTGCCACGCTCACGCTCGCAATGACGATTTATTTAATAAAAAAACGGTTTATACAATTAAGTATAAACCGTTTCTTGAATGTGTGAAAAATTATATTTATATTATAATGTCAACTAATCTTATTATTTTTTAGTTATAGGCATAGAAGCACTCACTCCTCTGCCAATCTGCTCAAACGTTCCTTGAGTGTCGCTACTGAAAGTAAAAATTAATTCTCCACTAACGCCGTCCATAGTCGCCGTAGCGGAATAATTTGTATCGCTCTTTTTTGTTATAGCGGATGAAGGAACTTGCATACCCTCAGCAGGTATCAATATGAACGAGCCGTCAGTATTTATGGTAATAAATTTAATTTCTGTTCCACTCCTTTCTGGGTCGCCCCACCAATCTCCCGCATAATAGGAGAATGTTCTTTCCTCTTTCGTATCTCCGCTATTTGGGTCTTCGTTCGATTTACAGCTTATAAATAAAGCCATAACTAAAGCTCCTACAACCATGTAGGTAAATAATTTTTTTGTTTTTAAAATATTCATTTTAAAAATCTCCTTTTGAATTTAATTTTTTTTATAAACAAACATAGATTCCTCTATGTAAGCTATCAAAGTTTTTAAGATACCCGCAAAGAACGGACAAAATATAAATTGATTTAATGAAAAGATTTTTGCAATAGAAAAGAGCGAAAAGTTTAAATGATTGGCGACATGACATGACATGACATGACATGACATGACATGACATAACATGTTAACTGCGTTTTTAATCATTTAAATCCTCGCTTTTAAAATTTCTTTTTTAGTTTTATTTAGTCAATTTTTCAATTCAATCAAATAAATATTTTCAAATTATACGATATTTAAAAAATTTGTCAATAGTCTATTTTTTAAATATCAATATCGCTAAATTATATAACATTTAAAAAAAATTGTCAACCTTTTATTTGGCTTTTTTCAAACATTAATTAAATTAATTAAAATATATTATACAATGTTTAAAAATAATGTCAACACTTAAAAATAAATTTTTTTAAATTGATTGCTTCGGCAAGGCTAAAGCCCACAGAGTGAGCCTCGCAATGACAGACTTTACAAATATTGCGAAAATATTTTTATTGAAAGAATTGCGAATTCTAAACGGAGTTGTTTTTGCTTCTTTTTGACAAAAAGAAGTCGCTTTTTGGCTACTGCCCACTGTAAGTGTGGTTCTTTTTTCTCGATAGAAAAAAGAACGAATAAATTGGTTACAGCCACATTGTTATCAAAAAAAGCACTAATTAAGTAAGGAATTCTTAAAAATATTTTAAAACTATTTCTTTTCCAATTTTCTTAAATAAGTCGACAAATTATTATAACCGTTATATTTTAAAACTTCGTAAGCTTTGAGTCCGATTGAATTAGTCGCCGAATAGTCAATATCTTTATAAATTAAATATCTCGCTACGCTTATTTTTGTGGCAAAAAATATCGCGTTTTGTCCCCAATCGTCTTTTTCGTTTATATCGACTTCAATATCTTCTATCAAATATTTTATGAGTTCCAAATTTTCGCTTTCAACCGCATACATTAAAATAGTTTTTCCAAAAATATCTCTTTTGTTTATGTCGCTTCCGCTATTTATCAATAATTTAACCGAATTCAAATTTCCAAGTTCGCATGCATGAAATAAAGCGGTTTTTCCTTTGTTATCGGCAATATTCAAATCGGCAGTATTATTATTCAAAAGCAAATTGATTATATAAGGATAATCCGCCGACAAAATCAAAACGTTCTCTCCGTTATTATTGGTAATCGAAATATCGGCGTCATTAAGTAAAATATAATCTGCCAAATCATAATAACCTAAAGAAGCGGATTTCATTA
>NZ_SJDU01000329.1 GCF_005518285.1 Brachyspira catarrhinii
TGGGATATTTTTCAAAAGAAGAAACCGAAAATTTAAGCGTAACGGTTTCGCAAATAATAAACGGTAAAGAAGAAAAAAAAGAAATAACAATAAATAACGCGGGTTCAAAAAATACAAAATTTGAACAAATAATATAATTCGTATATAATCTTGATATATAAAAAAATAATAAAATAAAAATGAGAGGAATTTATGAGTAATAAAAAAGCGGTTTTAATAGTAATCGACAGTTGCGGAGTTGGAGCTTTGCCAGACGCTAAAGATTTTGGAGACGAAGGAGTAAATACGATTTCCAATTTGGCTAAAGCTACGGGCGGAATCAATATTCCAAACATGGAAAAAATGGGACTTGGAAATATTACCGATATAGAAGGAGTTTCAAAAACGGATAACGCAATCGGTTATTATGGAAAATCTATGGAAAAATCGAAAGCTAAAGACACAACGACTGGACATTGGGAGATAGCGGGATTAATATCTAAAAAACCTTTCAATACTTATCCGAACGGTTTTCCAAAAAATACAATCGAAGCTATAGAAAAAATGTCGAGCAGAAAAGTCGTATGCAATAAACCTTACTCTGGAACGGAAGTAATAGACGATTATGCGGACGAACAATTAAAAAACGGCTCTCTTATAGTTTACACTTCCGCCGATTCCGTTTTGCAAATCGCAGCTCATGAAGAAATTATTTCAATAGAAGAACTTTATAAAATATGCGAAAAATCTCTCGAAATATGCAATGAATTTTCGCCAGTAGCTAGAGTGATAGCGAGACCATATTTGGGAGAAAAAGGAAATTATAAAAGAACTGAAAGAAGACATGACTATTCAGTGCCTCCGAGCGGAGAGACTATGCTCGATAGAATTTCAAAAAATAATTTGCCCGTAATAGGAATAGGAAAAACGAGCGATATATTTGCTGGAGCGGGAATAACCGAAAACAGAAAAACGAATAAAAATAATTTGGACGGAATAGAAAAAACTATTAAAGCGATTAAAGAAATCGACAGCGGATTAATTTTTACGAATTTAGTAGACTTCGATATGCTTTACGGACATAGAAGAGACGCAAAAGGCTATAAAAACGCATTGGAAGAATTCGACAAATATATTCCCGAAATGATTGAAAATTTGAACGAAGAAGATTTATTTATAATCACGGCAGACCATGGATGCGACCCAACCTACAAAGGAAGCGACCATACGAGAGAATATATACCGATTTTGGCTTTTGGAAAAAAATTAAAGAAAAATGTAAATATCGGAATTAGAGATTCTTTTATTTCAATAGCCGCTTCGATAGAAAAACATCTTTTAGGTAAAACGAATCTTGAAGGCGATTTTTTATAATTATCTTTTTCTTATTTCATTACAAACTGCTTACTCTATTTTATTTTTATTTTTTGTAAAAAAAGCAAGGTTATGTTAAAAACCCACTGCTAAAGCGGGCA
The DNA here is from genome assembly GCF_005518285.1 of Brachyspira catarrhinii. Taxonomy (GTDB): domain Bacteria; phylum Spirochaetota; class Brachyspiria; order Brachyspirales; family Brachyspiraceae; genus Brachyspira; species Brachyspira catarrhinii. The sequence goes on from NZ_SJDU01000329.1 coordinate 1,455, forward strand.
TTTCGCCTAATGAAGCAATCAAAAAATAAATATAAATAAAAAGACACCGCAATAAATACGATGCCTTTTGTCTTATCAATTTTACTTTATATAACTTTATTTCGTAAAAGTTCCCAATTTAATAGTATTTTGAGTTTGCCATTCTCCATTTGGATATGTGCCAGAATATGTTTGTTCCATAATAGTAACATCGCAACTTGAAGAGCTACTGAAAAAAAAGCTTGCCGATTTTCTTTTAGCTCCATCCGAATGAGTGGCAGAATCCGAGTAACCGCTCTCAAATGTAGATACGCCAGTTCCTAAACTTTCTTCTTCCATTATATACGACCTTAAAATGATATCATTATAAGTAGTGCCTTGATATGTAAAATTCACATAACCAGAACTATCAATAGTAAAACTGCCTGCATCTCCCGTCCAAGTTCCTACTAAATCGGAATTTTTAAATTTGCCAGCATTTGGATCGGTTTCGTCATTTTTACAAGAAATAAAAGACATACTTAAAGCGATTAATAAAGTTATTGATATTGTTTTAATTAAATTCGTCATTTTGTTTCTCCTTAAAAAATTATTTGATTAACTACCTGTCGAAGTATCTTTATTTAAAGTGCCTTCATAAGTAGCTTGCACAGTCATGCCCTCCGCCTGACTACCCATTTGATACACAACCGTTGCCGTAGTTGGATTAGTAGCATCGTCTAAAGTTATTTTTATATACTCCGCTACAGTAGCTCCATCGCCAGAGACTTGTCCGCTCGCTTCTACAACTTTTGCATCGGAATTAGAAAGTAATTGTATTCCTTGTAATGCTCCAAGAATACCGACATTGACTTTACTATCGACTATTTCTAATTGAAACTATTCTGGAGCGGTTAAAGTAGCTGGAGCTGTTCCGCTATTTGCTTCGTCTTCCGAAATTCCGCTTAAAGCCGTTCGGTTAAGAGTGCCAGCAAAAACAACATTTCCAACAGTTGCTGGATTTCCAGAAGCCGTAGGTATATTTAAACCGCCGCTTCCTCCTCCTGTTTTGTCTTCATTCTTACAGCTTACCGAAAACAAGAGCATAAACGATAATACTGCGATTAAAATTGTTTTGATATTCTTCATACGAATATCCTCCTATTAATAAATTTATTTATAACTAAA
>NZ_SJDU01000033.1 GCF_005518285.1 Brachyspira catarrhinii
GTATTGTAGAATTTACATCCGCTCATTTTTATTTTCTCCTTTTTTCGACAATTACAAATTACAATCAATTAATTTAAGTAAAATATAACATGTTTTATAAAAAATGTCAATAGTTAAACCAAAAAATAATTCCGCTTTACATTAAAAATATATATGTTATACTTTTAAATATTTGAAATTTTAATATTGTATTAAAGGGCGATTATGTCAAATATAAGCGTTATTGGAGCTGGAGGCTGGGGACTTGCGCTGGCGAATATTTTTTCCGAAAAGCATAATATAAAAGTCTGGGTTCACAGCGAAAAAAGTTATAAATTATTAAAAGAAAATCACAGAAACGATAATTATTTGGAAAATATAGAATTAAGTAAAAGTATATTTTTTACAATGAATATCGAAGAGACAATAAACGAATCTGAAATTATAATCATAGTGACTCCTTCTTTCGCGTTTCACGAAGCTTGCGAAAATATCGAACCTTATATAAAAAACGAACAAATTTTAGTTTCGGCTACAAAAGGACTCGACAGAAAAAGCGGAAAAACTATGAGCGAAGTTGCAAGAAGCGTAATATCTGGGGATTTGAATATACTAACTCTATCGGGACCTTCTCATGCCGAAGAAACGGCAAAAGGAATTCCTACCGCGATAGTTGTCGGAGGAGAAAAAGGAATTTCCGAATATGTGCGAGATATTTTAACCGTTCCGCCAAAATTAAGAATATATAATTCTACAGACCAAAAAGGAGTCGAAATAGGCGGAGCTTTGAAAAATATTATTGCGATTGCGGGAGGAATAATTGACGGACTAAAGCTCGGCGACAATACTAAAGCGGCGCTTATAACGAGAGGATTGCATGAAATAGTGCGTTTCGCTTTAAGCAAAGGAGCGAGAATAGACACAATGTATGGACTTTCTGGGATTGGCGATTTGATAGTCACATGCTCGAGCGGATTAAGTAGAAACAACAGGTTGGGAAGAGAGCTTGCCAAAGGAAAAAAATACGAAGAGGTTATATCGGAAAGTCATGGGCAGGTTGCCGAAGGAGTTTACGCCACAAAAGCCGCTTACGATTATTCTAAAAAAAATAATATTTATATGCCGATTACCGAAGCGGTTTATAATGTTCTGTTTAACGATGCCGATATTTATAAAACATTAAACGATTTAATGAGCAGAGAAGCGAAGAGCGAAGGATTTTTCTAATTTTTAATTATCTTTCATATTTTTTCAAAGTTTTATAAGGCTCTCTCAAAGGAAAATTAATTATATTGCTAAACCAATTATAATAATCAAAATTTTTTACTTCCGACATTATCGAATGTTTTTCAAATTCATGAATATCGTATTTTGGAAATATCATTGCCACAGTTTGCAAAATATAATATTCGAATATATTTAATAAAATTTTTTCGTTTTCATATTTCAAATTGCCGTTAAATAAAGGATAAACGCTTACAATCGCTAAAGATTTCGCGGGTTTAATTTTTTTATTTTCAAAAATCAATCTATCAATAATTTTATCTCCTTCGTTTACTTTTGAATTTAAAGGAATATTAACGATAATCATATTATAATTATAATAGTTAGTTTCTTTGCCTATTATTTTCCAATATTCCGAAGAACGCGTAATATCCGATAATTTTTTATCTTCAAAAAGGTTCGCGTTTTTCCTTATTATATTTCTATTTTCTCTATAAAAACCGTTCAAATTGTTTCCGTAAGCCAAATTATATTTTATTTTATAACCCAAAATTTGATAAGTCAAAAATGGCATTCTACTATTAAAAATATCAATAAAATCTTTCGCTTCAAAAGAAGGCAAATTGTCGTCTTTAATATACATTATATTTATAGAATATTGAGGATTTTTATTGAGAGGCTCTAAATTTTCTTTACATGATATTAAATAAACGAAAAATATTGAAAAAATAAATATTAATTTAGGCATAACTATTCTGGAATCTCTCCGCTAACACCATAGGCTTCTATTCTTTCGCCGTCTATATAATATTTTATCTCTCTTCCGCGAACGGTGCTTCCTCCCTGTTGCAAAGAAGGAGTTTCGCCCCATAGTCTTAAATATTTTCTTTTGTCGAAATATGTAGCCCAAGCGCTCCTTGAATTCATATCCTTACTTTCAACTAATACATCTCCGTTCGCTCTCAATTTTTCATCATCGTTAAACATTTGCATCGTGACGGAAATTATTTTAATGCTTCTATCTTCCACATAAGCATGCGGGTCTCCGCTGATTGTGGCGATTTTCGTGTCGGGGTCCAAATGAAGTAACTCTCCTTCGAGCGATAATTTTTCGTCATAATCGACTAATACGACATCGTTATGAAAAATAACATCTTTAAATTGTTTAGCCTCGCCATCTTTTTTATATTCTATCCATTCTCCGAAAGCTATTATTCCTCTGTCGGGAATTCTCACGGAAGGCTCGCCGTATAAATACATATGTTCGTTGTCTATTTCGTATTCCACATATCCGCCTTTCAAAATCATATTCTCTTCGTAAAAATAAGCGGTAACATTTCCATAAGCGTATAAAATTCGAGTTTCATTATCTTCTCCCGCATTATCGTTTACAAGTATTCTATCAGCCGTTATGATATTATAATTGCTTACTTGACTATCGTTGGTTTTAGTCCTTTCAACATAATTGTTGGTTTGAAGAATATATATTTTTCCTCTTCCCATAACATTCGCTTGAGAGTTTTTAGAATTATATTCCAATATCTCGCCCTCTATTCTGTCGTTTCCCTGATATAATCTTGGATTTCCTTTCAATACCGATATTTGAGTATCCATATTATATGTAAGCTCGTCTGCATAACCGTCCGTTTTTCTATCGTTTTCTTTATCTATATGAGTTAAATGAACATTGCTTATAGCCTTTGCAATAGGCGTGTTAAAATCTCTCTCCATAAAAGTGCTTCTTATTGTCACATTATTCGTTGACGACCTTAATACGGGCTTATTTCTCGCGTAAGCGTATCTCGTTTTTCCGTTATAACTCGCATATCCCGCATTGATTGTTGAACCGTTTGTTTTGCTGAAAAGTCTGACATTACCGTTAAAAGTCGCTAATTCCGTTTCTTTATAAAATGTCATTATATGGCTCGTTATAACCGCCGAAGTGTCTTCAAGTTTTGAATTTCCAGTATATTGAAAAATCTGCCCCTTATTATCGTAAGTAAATTTATCGGCGCTTCTTCTCGACTGCGATTGAGTAAATAACGATGAAGTTATTAAAAATAATAATGCAAATATATATACTTTACTCTTCTGCAATCGGAACTCCTATAGCGTTTCCTTCGTCAACTTCGTTATAAATTGTTACATTTTCCATAGACATATCTCCTTCCATACTGGACCCAGTAAGCCAACTTCCATCCTCTTGCTCCACTCTAACTGGAACGGGGCTTTTAAAATATTTTTTATCATTATCCCATTGAATATGTTCGCTATATAAAGTCGTATTGTTGGAAGCTTTTGCCACGACATTAGTAAACATTTCGACAAATAAATTTACTTGATTTATAGTGACAAACTCGCCCGATACTCTCGCTGCAATCGTTCCGTTTGATTCGTAAGTATAAGTTCTCGTATCAAGCAATTCTATAACTTTTCTATTCTCGTAAAATTTTGCATTTGTGGCGAATAATTCCATCTGTTTGAAATTCGTATTATAACTTTCTCTTCTAAAACCAAAAAATTCCATTTCGGGCGGAGGTGTAAAATTCTCGCCTCCTCTATTTTTATCAATATCGTTAAAATTTGTGCAAGAAAAAACAATTAACGAAATAATCATAACCAAATTAATATTCGCAAAACTCTTTAATAACTTCATTATAAATTCCTTTAGCTTTTAGAATCATATCTATTGCGACTCTAACCGCTCCGTCTCCGCCATTTTTATTTATTACTATATCGGCGGATTTTTTCAAATCTTTTATGGCGTTTTTAGGAACAAAAGAAACTCCCGCATATTTAATCGGTGCTAAATCTATAATATCGTCTCCTATATAAGCCACTTCCTCTCTATTTAAACTATATTTTTTTATTAAAGTCAAAAGAGAAGGCATTTTATATTCTTCGCCAAGTATCAAATCTTCAAAATTATGAGCTTTAAATTTTTCGAATCTTTCCCTTACGCAATTCGCTCTGCTCCCAGATATTACGGCGATTTTTATTCCAGCTTTCAAGGCCATAACTATTCCCATTCCGTCCAAAGTGTTAAAAAATTTGCTTTCCACTCCGTTGTTGTCGAATATGAGTTTTCCGTCCGTCATTACTCCGTCAATATCGGAAACCATAAGTTTAATTTTTTTGAGTTTACTAATATTAAATATATACGAAACAAAATCTTTTATAGTCATATTTTAGTCATTTTTAAAAGTCGTTTTATTAATTTAATTAAAAATTTTCAGACAATAATTGGGGCTTACAGGACTCGAACCTGCCCACCCGGTTTAGGAAACCAGTGCTCTATCCAGATGAGCTAAAGCCCCGTATAAAATACGGAAAGTGTGGGACTCGAACCCACATGGGTGTTAGCCCGGCGGTTTTCAAGACCGCTGCTCTACCAATTGAACGAACTTTCCGGGAAAAATTATAACATTTTTAAAAATAATTGCAAGTCTTTTTAAATAAAAAAATTAAAAAAATCTTATTATAACCGTTAAAAATCGGTTAATAATTGATTTTTTTTACATATATAATATAATAAATCCTTAATTAATCAAAAATAATTAGAATAAACGGATTGTAAAATGAAAAAAATAACGATTTTAATTTTATCAATAATAATTGCGATAACGATAATATCTTGCGGAAAAGATGGCGGTTCGATTTACGCCATGCATAAAAGATACAATAATTTTATCAACATTCTTCCAAACGATATAAAAAACGATTACTTGCTTGACTCGGAAAAATACGGCGATTTGTATAAAGAATGGATAGACGAATTCAATACTTGGACTGAAAATATTTTGAACGAAGAAAATTTATCGGAAAAAGAAATATCTTCGAGGATAACGCCCGACAGAATCGAATACGCTCTTGAAACTTTAACGAGCAGAAATTACGAAAGAAATTTGCCAGCCGAACTTATGATTAAAGTAAAAAATCATACGGACAATTTGGTTCTCGATATAAAAGAACTTGAAAAAGAAGAATCGTTTTCCAATTCCATGTCGGCTCTAAAAAAAGACGAGGCAATAGAACATTTTACTACAGAAGACACGATATTTTATTATGTTTGGAATTATCTTATAACGGTAAACCGCCCGAGACGATTTCAATAAAAAAGTTTAAAATAAAATTTTAAGAATTGACCAATAAACCGCTTCCGATTCTAATCATATTCGCGCCAAGTTTAATAGCAAGATGATAGTCCGAAGTCATACCGATAGAAAGAATCGAAACTTTATTTTTATCGAATTCCAAATTAATATCGTTATATATTTTATTAAGGCTTTCAAATTCGTTTTCAATCAAATTAGAATCATCGCTGTTTGAGGCGACTCCCATAAGTCCTTTGATTTTTATGTTTTTCAAATTTAAAATATTTTGATAAACTTTTTTATAATCCGTCAGATTAAAACCGCCTTTTTGACTCTCGTTACTTATATTGAATTGAAGCAATATATTTTGTATCTTATTATTTTTTTCTGCCTCTTTATTTATAATTTCCGCAATTTCTATGGAATCCACGCTTTGTATCAAATCGGCAAACTTTACGATATATTTGACTTTATTGCTTTGAATTCGTCCTATGAAATGCCATTTAATATTTTTAAAATCTTTAAACTCCCCTACTCTATCGCGCAAACTTTGAGCCTTGCTTTCGGCTAATGGCAAATCTAAATTGAGAGACAAAAATTCTTTTATAGTTTCTAAAGACGAGTATTTGCTAACGGCAACGATTTCTATATCGTAATTTAAATTATATTTTTCTTTTAGAAGATTTATATTATTTTTTATCTCGTTATATTTTTGAAATATTAAATCGGCTTTCATAAGAATATTATACTAAAAAAATGTTATTTGTCAAAATATTAAAATAATAATTTTATCGCTATTTTAAGGAACTATATAACCCGATTCTTCTTCGCCGAACATATCTCTATATTGAACTCGCACTTTCATCGCCCTATACTGTCCGCTCTCTCTCAAATTTCTAAAGCTGTTATAATAAATATAATATTTTCCGAAGTTGATATTTTTTATATTACCAATAGCCTCCGAATAATTGATTGAACTGTCGCCGTTAATCGTATATCCGTAAGTATTTTTTGAAATCAAATCGAGGAAATAATTATTTTTATTTAATCCCAAATAAACCTGATTAAGCGAAATAGCGTTATTTTTTGCGAAACTTGACAAATCGTTAAAATCCATAGATGCAAAAGCGCTATCGTTTATGTCGCTTACCGAAAAATGAATAATAGCCGTTTTCTTAAAGCTGTTTAGAGAGAGTCGAATCGCTTCGTAATAAGCTTCGCCCAATGCCGAAATTCCGCCCGAAAATCTGAAATTATTCGCGTTTTCTATTATTCTTAAATTAGCCGAAGAATAATTATCCAATTTATAAACTCCATCGTTATAATGAATTACCAAAACCTCGTCATTATTTGTCAAACTTAAAGTAAAATTGCTTATCTCTTCTTTAATTCTGCTTTCGTAATTTCTCGCGGTGGCGCTGTCTTCTATAAGATAAACAAATCTATATTCATGCAATTCGGGAGAGTCATAAAAACCTACCCTGCTTTCAATCGTATCGTTTTCAGTAATATAAAAATTATCCGCTGTTAATCCTATAATAGGATTTGCAAATCTGTCTCTAACCGTAACGGACGCCACCACGATTGGAAATTGGCTTAAATATTCTTTATCGGTAAACACATCCAAATTGGCGTAATATTCTTCTTTTCTCGTATAAACATCTATTCTGCCCGATATAAAATCCGTCAAATAAATAGCGCCGTTTTTGTCTTCCGCTATCGAAGTTGGAGTAGCCGTATATCTTTCCGAATTATTAAATAAAGTAAAAGTATTCGCTTTAATATCGTAATAATAAACTTTGCTTCCGTCCGCTATGAATAAATTTCCGTCCGAAGAAAAAGACAAACCTCTCGGCTCTTTAAACATTTCATGACTAATCGTAGAAATATAATTACCGCTAATATCGAATTTTTGAACTCGCTTATTTCCCAAATCCGCTACAAATATATTATTTTGATTGACTACAATTCCCGCTGGCGAAAAGAATTCTCCTTCGTTTTCTCCAAGTTTTCCAAAACTAAATAAATAATTTCCGTTTACATCGAATACGACAATTCTGTTATTCCCGCCGTCCGAAACATATAATCTGCCATAATTATCCGCATAAACCGAATTTGGTCCTAATAACTGTCCGTTTTCTATTCCAGAAACTCCTATATTCGTTATATAAGTTCCGTTGGAATCGTATTTAAATATTTTATCTTTTTTTGTATTAGCTATATAAATATTTCCGTCCGTATCTATATCGAAACCTCTCGGATTTTCCAATTTTTCGTAAGGATAAACTCTCGTCACAAATTGAACGGCTTTTCTCCACCAGCTTAATTGAGATTCTTCGAGTCTACGCCCTTGCGATATTTTTTTAATCAAATTTCCGTTTACATCGAATTGTTTAAGCGAAGAATCGTTATAATCCAAAACATAAATCGTGCCATCGTCCAAAACTTTTAATTGTATCGGCTGATTAATATTTCTCATAAAATTTGCGTTTGTGGAGAACGCTTTCAAATAAATAAAATTGCTGAAAGACTCACGCGTGTCTTCAATATTTGCGCTATAATATTTATTAATCTTCGACAATATTATAGGGTCATCGTATCCCATTCTGCTAATATTAAGCCATTCGTTAATTGCCAAAGACATATAACCCGCTTTATACAACGCTTTGCTATACCAATATCTTATAAATTTGTCGGTTGGATTAGTATTCAAAGATGTTCTGAAACTCGCTATAGAAGCGTCATATCTTTCTTGATTATAATAATGCACTCCTCTTATAAGTTCTCTATAAGAATCGTAAGTTTCCGTGTTTACATAATATGGAGTTTTGTCGAAAGCGTTTAAAAGCGATATAAAAGTCGGTAATAACAATATAATCGCCGCAAGTTTTAATCTCATAAATTTCTTTAATCCTCTAAACTTAAACTTGATTATTTTTTATTATAATTTATTTTAATATAATTTATGTAAGAAAGCCCGCTATCGGGATTGAACCGATGACCCTCACCTTACCATGGTGATGCTCTACCATCTGAGCTAAGCGGGCGATTCCAAATATTATTAAACTATAAAAACATTATAAAATTACTGTCAAAAAAGTCAAGTAGTTATGTTTACTTTATATAACCTATAATATTTTTCACATAATTTTTCGTCTCGTCAATATTAGGAATTCTCTGCAATTTATCTACCAAATTCGGTCCCGCATTATAAGCGGAAAGCGACAAATCCAATCTTCCATCGTATCTATTTAACATTTGAGACAAATATTTAGTTCCCGTCATAATATTCACATAAGGGTCTTTAAGCGATTCTTTATCTTCGATTCCAAGCAAAGCTCCCGTTGAAGGCATTATTTGCATCAAACCAATCGCTCCTTTTGAACTAATTGCGTTTGGCATATAATTAGATTCCTGTTTTATAACCGCTTTAATCAAATCTTTAGGCACTGAATATTTTTCGGAAGCTTCGTTTATTATGCTGTCGTAAGTATTCGGAAAATCCGCCGAAGTTTTTTTATAAGCGTTTATCGCCTTTGCAAAATTATTTGTTAAATTATTCGTTATATCGTCATAAACTCCAAAGGAAATTTTGCCGTTAAAAGTATCTTCGTCAATAATTTTTCCATTGTCGAAAGTTTTATTATTTATATTATTTTCTATTAAAAGCGAACCGTCCGCGTTGTTTATTTTATTTGCAGAATCGCTCGCCATCGCTTCGTTTAAATATTCCGAAAAAGGTTTAACGGGCAGTTGAGTATTTAGAGGAGCGAAACCTAATTTATTAAATGTGCTTTGTATCTCCCCTATTCTGCTATGTATTCTTTGTATAGATTCTATCATAATAATTCCTCTTATAATTTAATTAACTTATATATTCTTTTTTCCATTCGTCCAATTTAGACTGCTCTTCTTTAAGAATCAGCTTTTTATATTCGGCTAATTTTTTTTCTTTCAATATTTCAACCGCTCTTCTACTGTTCGTAGCTTCCTGTAAAATTTCCTGCCTTTTTCTAAGTTCGATTCCTATAATAGACATATTTTCTTCATGCAATCCTATTTGGGAATTAAGCGCCGTTATATAATCTCCCAAATAAAAACTCATATTAATCATTTCATTTTCGTCTTCAATCGAATCCACTATTTTTATACTATCTTCAATCTTAAAAATGCAACTATCTTTGCCTTCTCTTTCTTTATTATATTGAGCCGAAACCTCCGCCACTTCCGCTTGTTTTTGTCTTTCTATATTCTTTCTAAGCTTATATAAAGGCTCAAGTTTAAAATCAAATTTCTTCATTATTAATCGAATCCCAAACAAATTAAAAAATCTACAATATTACAAGATTATCCTCGTATTGAACATTATCGGAAATTTTAGAATTATCGTTTTCTATTTTTACATCTCCGCTCGAAACCAAATCTTTTTCAATTTCCTCTCTCGAATAAAACATTGACATAAGCGATTCTTTACTGTCGGCAAAACTTGAAACTTCGTAAATATCCTGCCTTAAATATTTATCCATAATCGGCTTATATTCTATAGCTTTATCTACTTCGGGCATGCTTCCTTTAGCGTAACCGCCTATCATTATAAGTTCTTTAACTTCGTTATAATCGGCGCTCATTTTCAAAAATTCTTTGGCAGATTCTTTATGCATCTCCGAAACTACTTCGTTCATTATTCTCGATATGCTTTTATTTATGTCAATGGCTGGAAAATGTCCTCTGTTTGCAAGCTCTCTCGATAAAACTATATGCCCGTCTAAAATTCCTCTAACCGCATCCGTAATAGGTTCGTCCAAATCGTCTCCTTCGACTAATACATTATAAAAAGCCGTTATAGTTCCTTTATTTGAAGTTCCCGTTCTCTCCAAAAGTTGCGCCAATTCGGAAAATACGCTCGGAGTATAACCTCTCGTTGTCGCTGGCTCTCCTCTCGAAAGTCCTATTTCTCTTTGCGCCAAAGCGAATCTAGTAACAGAATCCATCATAAACATTACATCTTTGCCTTTATCTCTAAAATATTCCGCTATAGTTGTCGCCGTATATGAGGCTCGAACTCTCAAAAGCGGAGCGTCATCGCTTGAAGCTACAATTATAACGCTTTTCTTTAATCCTTCCTCTCCCAAATCTCTTTCTATGAAATCCAAAACTTCTCTTCTTCTCTCTCCGATAAGGGCGATAACATTCACATCGGCGTTCGTGTTTCGGGCAATCATCGATAAAAGAGTAGATTTTCCGACTCCCGTTCCGCTCATTATTCCCATTCTCTGCCCTTTTCCAACCGTTAAAAGTCCGTCAATCGCTCTAACTCCCGTTTGTATATGTTCTTTTATTCTAGGTCTATCCAAAGGATTAACCGCTCTATGATGTATTGAAATCGGAGTTTTGTAAGATTTATGTCCGTATCCGTTTAGAGGTTTTCCCATTCCGTCCAAAATCGTTCCTAATAATTTATCCGAACACATTATCGATAAAGGACTGTCGTAAGAATAAACCATATCTCCGAAAGTTATTCCGTTTACATCGCCGTATGACGCTATAAAGACATCCTGATTTTTAATGCTTATAACCTCGCAATCGACATGCGAACCGCCATTTTTATATATTCTGCACATATCTCCAATTTTAGCGAAAGGTCCTTCGCTTACGATTAAAGAACCTCTAACTTCTTTAACTTTTCCGCAGAATTTTAATAAAGCGACATCATTAACGACTTCTTTATATTTATTAAAGGTATTTTGAATTTCAATAATCGATTCTTTATTTTCCCGTTTTTTCATAAGTAAACCTTTAATAATATTAATAAAAAATTAAAAACCTTTGATTGGCTCGACTTCTTTAATCGCCGTTTCGATTTCGTTTAATTGAGTATTTATTCTCGCGTCAATATCTCCAAAATCCGTTTCTATCATACAACCGCCTATATCGACATTCGGGTCTTCAAGCACGGTAACTCCTTCAATTTTATCGAGCATTTGATAGAATTCGTCTTTATGTCTTGCCGAAACTTCCAAATCGTCAATATTTACTCTTATAGTAATTTTCGTTCTTCCTTTGATTCTTCTTAAAGCCTCTTGAATATTTCTTATAACTATTCCCTTGTCTCTTTCGGTTAGCATTTTTACCACTCTTTTTGCTATAAGAACGGCAACCTCTATAACTTGAGCTTCGGCGGCGTCTATTATTTCGTTTCTTTTATTAATCGTTTCGCCCAAAATTTTTCTTAATTGTTCCGACAATTTCGTCAAATCGTTATTGCTGTCGGAAAAAGATTTTTCAAAACCTTCGTCATATCCTTTCGCGTAGCCTTCTTTATAAGCGGCGTCTCTAATAGATTCTGATTCGCTTTCTATTTTAGCTTTTTCTGCGTTCGCATCTTGAATGATTTTTGAAGCGTCAACTTTAGCCTGTTCGGATATTACATGAGCTTCGTTTTGTTCTTTATTGTCTTCTAATATT
>NZ_SJDU01000330.1 GCF_005518285.1 Brachyspira catarrhinii
CGCTCGAACTCCTCCAAATAAAAAATATTCTATATTTGCTTTTTTCAATATATTTTCAACTTTTTCAAGTAAACCGCTTTCTTTCACGCTTTTTGAACCGTAAATTATAAATACTCTTTTAGCTCCAAAATTATTTATTTCCAACGCTATATTATTTTCCGCGTCTTTGCCGAATATTACTTTTGTCGGATTATCGAATACAAAACTTTGCATAACTTTCTCCTTAAAATATTAAATATTCGTTTATTATATAATATTTGATTTTTAATTGAAAGAATAAAAATTTTATATAAAATAATAAGCGAAATATTTATTCTGGCAAAGTTATGCTTAAATGCGGATTAAAGAAAGAGGGAGTTTTAAGAGACGCTTTGAAAGACAATAGCGGAATTACCGATTGTTTGATTTATTCGATTTTGAGAAGAGAATATTTTGAAAGCGATAATTAAATCGTTGAATTTTAATCCGATTTTTAATATAATATACGAATTAAATTTATAAAACGGTTTTGTTAATGAAAGTTATACCATCGAATCAATTATTAAAAAATAGGCAAAAAACGGTTAGCGAAAAATTATGCGCGGACTGTAATTCTTTATGCTGTCATGATTTGGTAATGGAAATATCTCCGCCGAAAGACGAGGAAGAATTAAACACTTTGAAATGGTATTTGCATTTTAGACATTCTTTTATATTTATATACGAAGGCACTTGGTATCATATGATAAGAAGCGAATGCAGATATTTGGATAAAAAAACTTATTTATGCACGAACTACGAAAACAGAAACGAAATTTGCTCGAAACATAGTCCGCCGAAATGCGAAAGATACGAAGAATGGTATGATATTATATTCGATAATCAATACGAACTTGAAAAATATGTTTATCAAAATAAAATTATAAAACCTAAAAAATCGGGAAAAAAGAAATCTACTAAAAATAAATAAAAATGAAAAAAGATAAAATTGAAAGAATATGCATAACCTATCCGCCTTTTGAAAATAACGAAGGATATCCTTTAATGTCTTTAAACGGACAATTTCAATGGTTAAGAAATCCGTCTTATTTTTATCCCATTCTTCCCGCTTATGCGGCGACTTTGCTTAAAAATAACGGCTATAATGTTTTTTTCCTCGATACGATTGCACGAAATATGGACACTATAGATTGGTTTAGCGAACTTGACGAAATAAAACCTCAATTAATATTTTTTGAAGCGAGAACTCCTACAATCAATTATACTTGGGATACGATAGAAACGGTAAAGAAAAAATATGACGGAGTTTATGTAGTTTTGGCGGGCGACCATGTGACGAGTTTGCCCGAAGAGAGTTTGATTAAATCGAAAGCGGATTTTATCATAACGGGCGGAAATTACGAGATTTCGCTTTTAAGCATAGTCAAACATTTAAATAACGGCGAAAAGTTGGCGAAGGGAATATATTACAGAAACGGAAACGGCGATATAAAAAATACGGGAAAATTTATCCTCGATTATCCTTTGGATAGTTTGCCTTTTATAGATAGAAATTTAACTAATTGGAAAATATATTCTAAAACAAACGAATATTTTAAAAAATATCCCGGAACTTTTATAATGTCGGGGCGAGGTTCGATTTATAATATTTACAATAGCAATTCTTCGAGCATACTTTTCAATAACGCGATGTTAAGAAGTCCGATAAATGTCGTAGACGAAATAGAATATTTAAATAAAAGATACGGAATAAAAGAAATCATAGATTGCACGATTTGTTTTCCAACTGACGAATGGCTTTCTTTATTTTGCGAAACTATGCGAGAGAGAAAATTAAATAAAAAAGTATATATCGACTGTTATATGTATTTGAATATTTTGCATTTTGAAGATTTTAAAATGATGAAAAAATCGGGTTTCAAAACTATAATTTTTAATCTTCCGACTATTAATAATTATACGATTGAAAAAATAGGAATCGATAAAAATAATGTCGAGCAAATGGCGGAATCGATTAAACTTGCAAAGAGGGCGGGATTGTTTATCGACATAATGGTAAAACTTGGTTATCCGAACGAAACGGAAGAAGATATTATTAGAACTTTTAATATAGTAAAAAGTTTAATGCTTAACGGATATATTAATTCGATGAACGCTTCTTTATTCGTGCCTTATCCAAACACTCAATTATTTAATTATTGCAAAGAAAACGATTTGCTTAAAACCGAAAATTGGTTCGATTTCGATATGCGCAAATCGGTAGTTAAACTTAATTTTGAAGAAGAAAAATTATTTAAATATGTCGAGTATTTTTATAATTTGTCTTTTAATCCCTTATATTTATTTCACAAACTCACGGCAATAAGAGATATTTACGATATAAGGCATCATATAAATTCTTTCAAAAATATTTTGTCTTATTATTTCAGATAAATAAAATTTTATTTTAGGCATTGACAAATTTTTTAAATATCGTATAATTACTCAATAAAAAATGAATTGCTGGGAGAAATCGGCATGAATTATGAAAATATGAGTAAAACTACTGTAATTATGTTAAGCAAAGCAAAGCAAAGCAAAGCAAAGCAAAGCCATTATTATATCTTTTAACTA
>NZ_SJDU01000331.1 GCF_005518285.1 Brachyspira catarrhinii
TTTTAATTTCAAATTTTTAATTCCTTTTTGAATTATGATATTGAAAAAATTTTATAATTAATTTTGTATATTGTCAATCTTATTTCTATTGACAAAAATATCGGTTCGTATATAATAATCAAAATTTAAAATTAGAAACAAGGATTAAAAAATGATAAAAACAATTTTCAAAATATTAATTTTAATTACGATTTCAATAATAATTTCATGCTCGAATGCGGAAAAGGAAATTCAATTAACCGAAAACGAAAAATTGCAAGTATTCGATATGCGTTATTTGACAGCTTACAACGGAGAATATTTGAATACGATATTAGAAGAAAATTCTAAAAGTGCGTTTGTAGATTATATATTTTACACAAATCAATCGATTGACGCTTTTGTATTCGACACGGAAATTAACGAAGGATATATAAAAGCCGAAGCCATAGGCGATTACGAAACTAACTATATAGAAGGCAATTTATCCGATGCGGGATTTAACGGAAAAATAGACGATAGAGAAGTTAACTTTGTAAGTGCAAAATCTCCGCTTTCTGGCGCAAAAGTTATCCGATATAGATACACAAATGTCTATCCTACAAATGCATCCGAAGAAGATATGAAAACTTTTGAATATTATTCCTCAATATTTTTATTTAATAACGATAGCAAATCGAGTATAATAGACAAAATAAATTTGGATATAAATTCCGAAATAACGGACGCTAAATTGGATATAAATAAATTATCCGATGTAAAAAATATTTTAAGCAACGATGTGCTTTGGTTTTATAACGAATGGGCGGGCGAATATATGTCCCATTACTATTCAATATCAGAATATGGAATAGATTATTTAAGCGAAAAAATAGCTTCGATAAATAAATATTTTTACGAATATACGGGCGGAGCGCATGGATATAACCAAAAAGATTATAAAGTTTATTCTTTATCAAACGGCGAAAGATTAAAAATAGAAGATATTTTAATCAACGTGAACGATTCGGATTTGTTAAGTAAAGTAAAACAAAAACTTTTATCAATGGCTGATGAAGAGAGTTATTTTAATTTGGACGAGATTTCATTACAAGAAAATAATTTTTATATAACTTCAAAAGGCTTGACTTTCACTTGGGGAATATACGAAATCGCTCCTTACTCTATGGGAGATAGTGAAGTTTTATTTTTGGTAGACGAAATAAAGCCATATTTGAAAGACGAATATAAGAATATTTTTGAATAAGATTATATTAATAAACTATAAAAACTGTTGCAAATCAACCGTTAGTTTTTCTATGTTTTATATAATGCCTGAAATATAAAGTCAAAATAATGGCTATAATCGTTATAATTGCCGCATATATTGATAAATTTTTATAAGCGATTCCGAAATGTATGAGAAGTCCGCCATATTTCGCGCCGATTGCATTTCCCAAATTGAAAGAACTTTGATTGAAAGTCGAAGCCAAATTTGGCGCGCCTTTTGCCTGTTCCACCACCAAAGCCTGAAGCATAGGACAAACCGCAAATCCCGTTATGCTCCAAAAGAATAGAGTCGCTATCATAGGAATAACTTTTGTATTGACATATAACATTATTATTTGAATAATCACAATTATAAACATAATAGATATTAATGATTTTATTAAACTTTTATCTCCAAGTTTTCCTCCCGTTAAAGTTCCAATAGAAAGTCCCGCTCCTATCCAAAATAATATTTTTACTACGGTGGCTTTATCAACCATAGTGACTTGCTGAAGAATAGGATCGATATAAGTGAATATTGTAAATAAACTTGCGGAAGTGAGAACGGATAATATCAAAGGAATAAATACTCTTCTATGTCTTAAAATTTTGAACTCTCCTATAATGTCTCCGCTCGGCATTGGCAATTTTGACGGAATGAATTTTAATAAAGCTAAAACGGCAAGAATTCCTATAGAACTTACAAGCCAGAATGTAGCTCTCCATCCGAATTGCTCGCCAATATGAGTTCCTATCGGAACTCCCAATATATTTGCCAAACTAACTCCCATAAAAACCAAAGCTATAGCCTGCGATTTTTTATTTTCGTCCACCATGCCCGCCGCCACAACTGAAGCGATTCCAAAAAAAGTTCCATGACATAATGCCGCCAAAACTCTCGCAACCATTAAGAAATGATAGCTTGTCGATAACGCGCATAAAATATTTCCGATTATAAACATACACATTAAAGAGAGTAGGGCGATTTTTCTCGAAAGTTTCATAGTAAGAATTGCAAGCAAAGGTCCGCCGACAACGACTCCCATAGCATACATAGTAACCAAAGAGCCAGCTTGAGGAATAGTAATATTCAAATCTTCCGCTATTTCCGAAAGCAACCCCATTATTATATATTCGCTCGTTCCTATTCCAAACGCCGAAAAAGTAAGCATAAATATTGCAAAAGGCATTTTAATCTCCTAAATATTTTTTATTCTACAATTTGTTATAATTTAATTTTATAATTCGACAAAGATTTTATAATTAATTTTTTATATGTCAATATTTTAATTTTTTAGCATTTATTATAATCCATATTATTTATGTATTAAACATAACTATTGAAATTTATATTAAATTAAA
>NZ_SJDU01000332.1 GCF_005518285.1 Brachyspira catarrhinii
TTATCGAACGATATATATTTAGCCAAATTCAAAAATTTCAAAAATTCGTCCGTGCTTAAAAAAGAAGTTTCAATATCCACTTGAGTAAATTCTGGTTGTCTGTCCGCTCTTAAATCTTCGTCTCTGAAACATTTCGCTATTTGATAATATCTGTCGAATCCGCCTATCATAAGTATTTGTTTGAATATTTGAGGAGATTGAGGCAAAGCGTAAAAATCTCCCGCGGACAATCTCGAAGGAACTAAAAAATCTCTCGCTCCTTCGGGCGTGCTTTTATTCAAAATCGGAGTTTCCACATCTATAAATCCGTTTTCCGTCAAATATTTTCTGAAAGCGTTAGTAATTAAAAATCTGTAATATAAATTATTAAATATTTTCGGGCGTCTTAAATCCAAATATCTATATTTTAATCTTATCTCTTCGTTCGTGTCTATATCGTCTTCGAGCATAAAAGGAGGAGTTTCGGAAGTATTTAAAAGTTCCAATTTTTCAACCATAACCTCGATTTCTCCCGTTGGAATTTTCGGATTAATCATATCTTCGCTTCTCGCTCTCACACGCCCTTCAACGCTTATCACATATTCGCTTCTTAAATCTTGAGCTTTATTATGAGCTTCTTCGTTTACTTGAGGATTAAAAACTATTTGAGCGAATCCCGTTCTGTCTCGCAAGTCCACAAATATAACGCCTCCATGGTCGCGTCTTCTTAAAACCCATCCCGCTAATTTTACTTCTTTTCCAATATCTTTTTTCGTAAGTGTTCCGTTATAAGCGCTTTTAAACCTCATTTTAAAATCCTTTTTTATTTTGTTATTTTATTTTTTATTTTTATAATTTATTTTTAAATTAGATTTAGATTAATTATATTATGAATAGATATAATAAACAAGGGGTTTTTACACAGGAGCAAAGCGAAGTAGTCCATCAATACGATTTTTTAACCTACTTAATATAAGTCCTAAATTCTTCAATAAAAGTAGAATCCTCTCTATCTTTCACGGTTATTTTTGCAATATAAACTCCAGCGGGCAAATATTTTTGATTTTTATCTAAACCATACCATTTGCAAGTCGCAATTTTTTTATCGGAAGTGTCAATATTCAAATCTTTACTATCGAGCAAATCGCCCGAAGTCGAATAAATTTCCACTTTAGCATTTATTATCTCTCCGCTTTTTATAGAAACTCTATAAGTAGTATTCGTTTCTTTTGAATTGAAAGGATTAGGAAAATTATAAAAATTGTCTATTCCCGAATTTGGACTTAAAGAACATGAAGCTATATAAAAGATAAAGAAAGCTAAAAAGAAAAATATAATATGATTCTTTTTAGCCGTCTTTACAAAATTATTCTTTTTCATTAAATTAATCTAAAATTAAATTTAATCCGTTGTAAATAATATTCTTCCGCAATGGAAACACATTATTATTTGATTCTGTCTTCTCACTTCATTAACCGTCATTTTCGGAATCGCCACATTACAAGCACTGCATTTATAATTGTCAATTTTTGCCAAAGCCTCGCCCTTGCTCTCTTTAATTCTTTTATAATTTTCCAAAACGGATATGTCGATTTTGCTTAAAATAGTGTCTTTGTATTTTTTATATTCTTCCAAAACCAAATCCGATTTTTGTTGAGCATGAGTCGAACTGTAAAGCTCATATGCCTTAATTTGTATGTCCGCTCTTTCCAATTCTATTAAGAATTTAATTTGTTTTTCCGCTTCAAACTTTTCGTCCAATTTTTTGAAAGCGTCCAAAACTTTTTGAAGTTCTTCAAAATTTTTCGTTTCCATCACTTTATCGAGTATTTCTTTTTGATTTACCAAGAAAAATATTTGAGATAAATTCAAAAGATAATCTTGAGGATTTTCAAGGTCCGAAAGTATGGCGAAAACCAATTTAACTGGAGTTTGGTCGTCCGAATCCGAATCGTAATTAATCTCTTCTTTAAGAAAACCTACGAATATGTCGGTTTTTCCGTATCCTTGAATTCTTCCATGAGGAACGGCGACTCCGTTTCCAATATTTGTCGTGTATTCTTTTTCCCTCTTTTTGAAAGCGTCAAAAATCGCGTCCGCGGACGGAGAGGAAATAACCGCTATTTTTTCGCTTAAAGTTTTGAATAGCGAATCCTTGTTTGTAGATTCCAAATCTTCAAATACATGTTCTTTTATTATTTTGTCAATTATTTTGAGCATATAATCTCCTATTTAAGTATTTTATTATTATAATATACAATACAAAAAATATCAAATTTTTTATATCGTTTTTTAAATCCAAATTCAAGCCGAAGCCCCCGAACTTCCCAATAAGGCTTTTCTTTCTTCTATAACTTTATCCGCCAAAGGTCCAGTTAACTCCTGATAATGCGAATGTTCCATTTCAAAAGTTCCTCTTCCCGAAGTGGACGCTTTCATTTCTATGGAATAAGTGAGCATTTCCGACAAAGGCACTTCCGCTTTAATCATCTGCACGGTATTTGACGCCGCCTCCATTCCCAATATTTTTCCTCTCTTTCCCGTAAGTTCGTTCATTATAGAACCAGTAAATTCTTCTGGGACATATACGACAACTT
>NZ_SJDU01000333.1 GCF_005518285.1 Brachyspira catarrhinii
TTTATCGAAAGATTTACTCAATCGATAAACGAATTAGTCGAAGAAAATTTAAGAAAACGAAGAAGCAAAGTTTCATTAGACAAATTAAAATCTTTGGAAAGCGAAAGATTAAAATTATTAAAAGAAGTCGAAAACGACAGAGCGAAAAAAAACGAATCTTCAAAAAAAGTCGGCGAATTAATGAAATCGGGCAAAAAAGAAGACGCGCAAAAAATAAAAGAAGAGATGAAATTATTTGTCGAATCCTTAAATAAAAAAGAAGAAAAATTATCCGAACTCGAAGAAAGAGTCAATAACGAAATACTTTATCTACCGAATATGCTTTCTAACGAAGTGCCTGAAGGAGACGATGAAAAAAGCAATAAAGAAATCATAAGATGGGGAGAGCCAAGAAAATTCGATTTTGAAGTCAAAGACCATGTCGATATTGCGGTTGGACTAAATATACTCGATATTGAAAGAGCGGTTAGAATGTCAAGGACTCGTTTCTCTTTAATGAAAGGAAAAGGAGCTGCGCTTGAAAGAGCTTTGATTAATTTTATGCTTAAAAAACATACAACCGAACATGGCTACACTGAATATATTCCACCGATTTTAGTTAATTCAAAAGCGATGACGGGAACGGGAAATTTGCCGAAGTTTGAAGAAGATTTATTTAAGACTACAGACGACCCCGCTTTATATTTGATACCTACGGCGGAAGTTCCATTAACGAATATTTATAGAGAAGAAATTATACCAGAAAGCATGCTTCCGATTTACGCTACGGCTTATACTCCTTGTTTTCGCTCGGAGGCGGGCTCTTACGGAAGAGATATGAGAGGATTAATAAGGCAGCATCAATTCGATAAAGTCGAACTTGTAAAAGTATGTGCGCCAGATACCTCAAAAATAGAACATGAAAAAATGCTTAAAGACGCCGAAAGTATTTTGCAGGCTTTGGAACTTCCTTATAGAGTGGTAGTTTTGTCTTCGGGAGATATAGGAAACGCCTCTTATAAAACTTTCGATTTGGAAGTATGGCTTCCTTCTCAAAATACATACAGAGAGATTTCAAGCGTAAGCAACTGCTGGGATTATCAGGCTCGCCGAATGCAGATGCGCGTGAAAAGAGGCGGCAAAACGGAATTAGTCCATACTTTAAACGGAAGCGGAATTGCCGTTGGAAGAACTTGGATTGCAATTCTTGAAAATTATCAACAATCGGACGGAAGCGTGATAATTCCCGAAGCTTTAAGAGAATTCACGGGCTTTGATAAGATAGAAAAAGAATAAATAAAAACTAAAATAAACCTTGAAATAATTATTTTACTATATATAATGATATTATATATAGTAATAAAATAAAAAATTAAGGAGAATAAAAATGGAAATCTTGGCTTATATTTTAGCGTCCGAAACAAACGAGGAATTTTTTCAAGAATTATTGAAAGAGCTTTTTACAAAAGACGAAAGAGAGATGATTTGGCAGAGGATGAAAATAGTCACATTGCTCAAAAAAAAGATTCCTCAATACGAAATCGCAAAAATGCTTAACGCGAGTCTATGTTCGATTACAAGAGGAGCGAAAGAACTTAAAAAACCAAATAGCGCGTTATCGTTTATAGTCGACAAATATCTTATGAACGATGAAAATTTTAAGCGGAGTTTACAAAAATCATCGCAACAATAATAAAATAATTTCATCGGCATAATCAAAATAGATTTTTTTAATAGATAAATATTCTTTGGAAATAATAAAATATTCGATATGTTTGTTTATTATTTTAGAATGTTTATCTATAAAATCTTCTTTGAAAAGTTTTTTATAAAATGAAAAATTTATTCCTTTTGCGGTTCTTAAAGATAAAAATATAAATTCTCTTTTTCTTTTTTCTTCGTCCAGATATTCTATATTTTTTGTTGGGAATTTATTTTCGCTTACAATTTCCAAATATTCTTTTATATTCTTTGTATTTTCATATCTGCTATTTTTATAACAGCCGAAAGCTCCAGCGCCGATTCCCAAATAATCTTTCAAATTCCAATAACCGCTATTATGAATCGACTCGTAGCCAGAAACCGCATAATTTGAAATTTCGTATCTTTTAAGTCCAAAATTTTCTATAGTTTCCGCCGCAATATTATAATAATTAACGGAATCCTCTTCGCTTGGCAAAAATTTTTTCCATTTATTTTTAAGAAAGTCGTTAAGCTCCAAATAATATAAAGAAATATGTTTTATTTTTGGTAGCAAATCGAATGCAAAAATTATATCTTTTTTTGATTGGTCTTTATCGTTTAACGGAAGCCCGCATATAAAATCAACCGAAATATTTTTAAGCTCCGATTCGTTTATCAATTTCAAAGCCTTTATAATATCTTCTTTTTTGGTTTGTCTGTTTATTATTTTTAAGCTATCTTCGTTGAAAGTTTGAATTCCAATCGAAAGTCTTATATTTTTTATTTGAGATATAACTTTTAAAGAATCTTCGTTTATATCGTTAATATTGAATTCTATCGTTATTTCTTTTATTTTATCTTTATTATTTATAACATTAAATAATCTCTCAAAAAAATATATAATTTTTGCAT
>NZ_SJDU01000334.1 GCF_005518285.1 Brachyspira catarrhinii
GAAGATATGACTCCCCTACTTTCTAAAGAAGAATTAGATGAAAATATTTATAAAGGATAATTTATGGTATTGCAAAGAATATGTCCAATATGCGGATGTAAAGAAGCTGAAATATTATATGAAATAAATTTTGCTAAAGCTAAAGAAGAATTTATACCAGAACATTATGATATAGTGGCTTGTAATGATTGTGGATTCATTTTTAATAATACAACTTGGATTCAAGAATATTATGATAAATACTATTCAGATACCACAAAATATTCATCTGCTTTTACATCAGGTGCTGGTGGTTTATCAGATCTAGATAAGATAAGATATAATGGTATAATAGATAGAATAGAAAAATTTATTAATAAAGATAGCAGTATAGTTGATATTGGTTGTGCTAAAGGTGGTCTATTAAGAACTTTTCAGTATAGAGGTTACAATAACCTATATGGTATAGAAGCTTCACATGATGCTATAGAAAATTTAAAACAATATAATATAGAAGGTAAAGATTCAAGTATTTTTGATATAACTAATATTAACAAAAAATTTGATGTTGTAATAGTAAGTCAGGTATTAGAACATATATATGATTTAAAAAATGTAAAGTATATATTAGAGAATATATTGAATGATAATGGTATATTATATATTGATATTCCTGATGGTACATCATATATAAAAAATAAGTTAGCAGCATATTATTATTTTGATTTAGAGCATATAAACCATTTTTCATTAATTACATTAGAATATTTATTTGATAATTTGAAATTAGTAGAAAAAGATTCGTTTTATTTTAATAATGTTTCTAATATAAAATCATATATAATATATGGTATATTTCAAAAAGGGGCTAAACCAGTTATAAATAAATCAAAAGATTATGAATCTATAAACAAAATGAAAGAATATATAAATTATAGTAATAAAATTGATAAATATACTATAGATAATATAGATAATACAAAATCAACTTATTGTTGGGGATTTGGAGCGTTTTTAAGAAGGATATTATTAGATAAAAAATATTTTTCTAATTGTATTATTAATGGTATAATAGATAAGAATGAATCATTTTCAGGTAAAAAAATTATCGATTATAAATGTAATGAAATAGAAGTATTCACTCCTAATATAGTTAAAAATACTGATAACATTATAATAACTTCTGTATTATATTCTGAAGTTATTAAGCAAAATTTGTTAGATGATACAAAATTTAATGGAAAAATATATGAATCAGAGCAGAGCAGAGCAGAGCAGAGCAGAGATAATATTTAGTTATTACTGTGAGGAAGCAGCATAGAGTTTGTTTCTATTATCGTAAACTTGTATATAAAAAATAAAAGGAAAATAATGATTAATAGTATAATATTAGAAGATGTACAATTTGTTTTTAATCAATTAAAAATTTTGACAGATTTAAGTAAATTAGATAATTCTAGTATATTAATTACTGGAGGTACTGGTTTATTTGGAAAGTCTATACTAAATTTTTTATTATATGCTAGAAAGTATTATAATTTTGATATTACTATATTAACTAGAAATAAATATAATTTTTTATTTAATTATCCTCAATATAGTACAGATTTCATTCATTTTATAAATGGAGATATTAGAGATTTTAATTGTGATAAAGAATATGATTATATTATTCATGCTGCAACACCTGCTTCAGAAAACTTAGAAAAAGAAAATCCATCAGAAATGTATTCTATAATATTAGATGGTACTAAAAATATTATTAATATTGCTAGTAGAATGAGTGTGAAAAAATTATTGTTTACTAGTTCTGGAGCGGTTTATGGTGAACAATATGAAGCAATAAAATCATTTAAAGAAACATATTATGGATACCCTATTACATATTATGGTAAAGCTAAAAAAATATCTGAAGAATTATTTTTGGAATCAGGTATTAATGTTAGTATAGCTAGATGTTTTGCATTCGTTGGACCATATCTGAATTTGGATATACATTTTGCTGTTGGTAATTTTATTAGAGATGTTATTCATAATAAAAATATAATAATAAGAGGCGATGGGAGACCTTTAAGAAGCTATTTATATACTGCTGATTTAGTAATATGGCTTTTTGTGATGTTATTAAATTCTAATGATAAAAGTATATATAATGTTGGTTCTTCTTATGAAGTATCTATATATGATTTAGCAAAAAAGGTTTCTAATTCTATTAATAATTATTATGGAAATATAGAAGTATTAACCAAACCTAATTATAGCTACCCTACTCCTAAATATATACCAAATAATTCTAAAATTATTGAAGAACTAAAAGTAAAGGAGAATTATACTTTAGATGTATCAATAAAAAGAACAATAGAATGGAATTTATCTGTTGGAGTAAAAAATGAGTAGTTATCCGCTAGTTTCTGTATTAATACCAACATATAATAGAAAACTCTTATTAAAAAGAGCTTTAGATAGTGTATTAAATCAGACATATAAAAATATAGAAATATATGTTACAGATAATGCTTCAACAGACGGTACTTTGGAGTTTATACAAGAATATTTAATTAATGATAAAAGAATTATTTATAGTAGAA
>NZ_SJDU01000335.1 GCF_005518285.1 Brachyspira catarrhinii
AATGACGAACTTTCTCTTAAAGTGTTGACTTCGCTCGGAGTTTCTTCCCATTATTTAATTACAACTAAAGAAGAAGAACCTATATACAGACTTGTTGAGGAAAGCAATAGAGCTTGGCATGCTGGAATAACCATGTTTGACAATAGAGGAAGCATAAACGACAGCTCTATAGGAATTGAAATTGTTAATTTGGGTTTTCAAAGAAAAGTTACGAATACTTCCGCTCAATTAAGAAGAATGACAAGAAGACAATTAGAGAATAGATATTTTATTTCTTATAACGAATATATTGATTATGAAGAAAGTCAAATTAAAAAAGTGGCGTATTTGCTTAAAAATATTATAGCCGAATACAATATAAAACCTTACAATATATTGGGACATTCCGATGTCGCTCCTTACAGAAAAATAGACCCCGGTCCAAAATTCCCTTGGAAGAGACTATATGACGAATATAATTTGGGCTTTTGGTATGATGAAGAAGATTATACAAAATTTTTATACGATAAAAAATTTAGAAGAGCTAAAATAAAAGACATTAAAGAAGAGTTTGTAAAATACGGTTATACGAGCATGCCAACAAATAATAAATGGGATTTTGAATCGCGAAAAGTTTTATACGCTTTTCAATGTCATTTTAGACCGAAAAAAATTGACGGCAATATAGATAACGAAACTTACGCGATTATAAGAGCTTTGAACGAAAAAATTGAAAGAATCAATAAAGCGGAAGAGCGGGAAAGGTTAAAAGATTTATTGAAGAATAGTTTTTATACGAATATTTTTATAGATAGAAATATTGTAAGCGATAATTGGGAATATATAAATTACTAATGGATATTTATATATTAACTTAATATATAAATATATTATTTCAAAAACAAACTAACGGCTTCATCTTTCGCTATATTAACCGCATCGACAACGCTTGAGCTTGAAATTGTCGCTCCGCTTATCGCCGCTATCTCTCCATCGCCTGCTTCTTCTGGTTTTATTCCTTTTACGATAGAAAGAGGAACTATTGAACTTTGCTCTTTGAATTGTTCTCTAAAAGAATTTTCCACTATTCTTGCGCCAAGTCCCGGAGTTTCCGCCTGCTCGGTAATGACTATTCCCGTAACCGTTTCGGCATTTTCATCGAAGCCTACCAAAACTTTATTTTCTCCGTTATAGCCTTTTGCCGAAGAAATAATCGCGTAGCCAGCGATTGAGCCGTCTTCTTTTTTTCCTATATAATATGTGAAAGTAGAATCTTCGGTTAAAGGACCTTCTACGATATCCGAATCGATTATAACGGATTTAACTCCTTCCAATACGGTTTTTTCATTATTTGCCAATATATCTTTTTCAAAAGAAGAGAATACGAACGAAAGCAAAAAACCCGCCGCTAAAGCCGTAATTGTTACCGAAATAACCGCTTTATAACTAACTTCTTTTTTCATTATTTTCCTCCTTCTTGTTTTTGAGATTTTTGCATTATGATAGCCTCTTTTTTACCGAAAGGCATCGGACGAGTAAGCATAGCTATCAAAGGCATAAACATATTTCCTATTAATATCGAATACATCGTATATTCGGGAGAAGTTCCGAAAGCCCTTAATATTGCAAGAACCAAACCGATTAATAATGCGTATATCCAAGCTCCCAATGGACTCGTTGGGCATGTAACCATATCGGTTGCCATAAAGAAAGCTCCCAAACAAAAACCGCCCGCCAAAACTTGATATATCGGAGAGGCAAATTTTCCCGGCATAGCCAAATTTAATAAAAGGTTAACTATGAATAGAGATATAAACATTCCGAGCGGGATTCTCCAATTTATAGTTTTAGTAGTCAAAAGAAATATTCCTCCGATAAGCAAAAGCAAAAACGAAGTCTCTCCAATCGCTCCGCCAGTGCTTCCCAAAAACATTTGAAGATAGTAATGAGATTCAAATTTTATCTGTTCTATTAACGAAGAACTTAAATTACCAGCATAAGTAAATTTCATAAAAGTTAATGGAGTCGCATGAGTCAAAGCTCCAACGGCTTCTATAGATTGAGTCGCCTCCGAAACGGCAATATCCAAATTTTTAACTATATTTTCAAAAATTCCCAAAAAAGGAACTCGTTCTGGAACGGGATACATAGTCATTTGCGCTGGAAAAGCGACTTGTAAAAAAGCCCTTCCAACTAAAGCGGGATTGAATATATTAGAACCCAAACCGCCGAAAACTTCTTTTGCAAATACTATAGCGATAACTCCGCCAATAACTACCATTGTAACGGTAGCGGTAGACGGCAAAGTCATAACCAAAAGCAACGCCGTGATTATCGAAGCGTAATCGGGCAATATAGGTTTCTTTCTAACTTTTTTAACTATTATTGTGGATAATATGCAGGTTATAATTGAAGCCAAATATAAAATTATAACTCTATAACCAAATAAAAC
This sequence comes from Brachyspira catarrhinii, assembly GCF_005518285.1. Taxonomy (GTDB): domain Bacteria; phylum Spirochaetota; class Brachyspiria; order Brachyspirales; family Brachyspiraceae; genus Brachyspira; species Brachyspira catarrhinii. The sequence goes on from NZ_SJDU01000335.1 coordinate 2,432, forward strand.
TACGCTAAAAATAATAGCGGGCAAAAGAGCTATGATAACTCTTAACATTATTTTTTGTGTGGTATCTCCGTCTTTTATATGAGGAGACGATTCGGTATAAAAATTCATGA
>NZ_SJDU01000336.1 GCF_005518285.1 Brachyspira catarrhinii
ATACGGGACTCGATACGGTTGACGCAAATTTGGTTTTAGGTAATTTTATTGACAAAAGTAAATATTTTAAAATCTCCGTATCTTGTCGGCATTTTTGCGCTCGCGTAAAGCTCCATCAAGTCTTCGTGTTTCTTTCTATAAAATATTAAATCGGCAACGGTTATTATTTTTAAATCATGTTTTTTTGAAAATTCTATCAAATCGTCTCTTCGCATCATATCGCCGTTATCTTTCATTATCTCGCAACATAAACCGCATTCTTTAAGTCCCGCAAGTCTCATCAAATCGACTGTCGCCTCCGTATGTCCTTTTCTTGTGAGAACTCCGCCTTCTTTTGAAAGCAAAGGAAACATATGCCCTGGTCTTCTAAAATCTTCTGGTTTAGAATTATCGTCCACTACTTTTAAGGCAGTTATCGACCTTTCAATCGCAGATATTCCCGTAGTAGTTTCAATATGGTCTATCGACACAGTAAAAGCCGTTTCATGATTGTCAGTATTTTTTTGAACCATTTGATTAAGAGAAAGTTTTTCGGTTATTTCTTTACTCATTGGCATACAGATTAAACCTTTCGCGTAAGTTGCCATGAAATTAATATTTTCCGTTGTGGCAAACTCGGCGGCGCAAATCAAATCTCCTTCGTTTTCTCTGTCTTCGTCATCGGTTACTATTATTATTTTGCCTTTTTTCAAATCTTCCAAAGCTTCTTCGATTGTATTATAAATATTTTTCATTTTTGTTTCTCCAATTTTTCTTAAATTATTTTTCAAAAATTAAAATCCGTTTTTAATTAAAAATTCCATGTTTATATTTGAATTTTTATTCGTTTCATTATTAAAATTAAAATCATTAAACGATAAAAGTCTTTCCACATATTTTCCGATTATATCGTTTTCAATATTCACTTTATCTCCCGCTTTTTTATAATAAAGAACCGTCTCTTTCAGAGTATGCGGAATTATCGCTATCGAAAAATTATTTTTATTGTTATCGACTTTTGCCACAGTTAAACTTATTCCGTCAACGGCAACCGAGCCTTTTTCAATTATATATTTCATTAAATTAGTCGGAACTTCTATAACAAGCTCGATGTCTTCGGAATTTTTAGAAATATTTTTTATTATTCCAACTCCGTCAATATGACCCGAAACTATATGCCCGCCGAGTCTTCCGTTTAAAGTTAAGGCTCTCTCCAAATTCACTTTGAATCCAGATTTCAAATCTCCCAAATTTGTTCTGCTTAAAGTTTCGCTCGTAATGTCGGCGTTAAATATTTTATTAGAAAAACTTGAAACGGTTAGGCAAGTTCCGTTTACCGAAACGCTGTCTCCCAATTTCAAATCGTCAAAAATTTTATTCGCTTCGATTGTTATAACTTTGCTTTTTATGGATTTAACAATTCCCATTTCTTCTATTATTCCCGTAAACATTTTTATCTTCCTAATCCTCAATTATATTTTAAATAATATTCCAAAAATAAATCTTCGCCTATATTTTCAATTTTTCCATCGATTAATTTTATCGCGTTATCAGGATTTTCAATTCCTTCTCCCGATATTGGAGTTTTTGCGTTTAATCCTCCGAAAATTTTAGGAGCTATATAAATTAAAGCCTTATCTATAAGTTTTTCTTTAAGCAAAGCGGCATGCAAAATAGAACCGCCTTCGATTAGAACCGAATCTATATTTTTTTCTTCTCCCAAAATTTTTGTTAATTCTTTTAAATCGACTTTATTATCTTTAGCCGAAGTTTCTATTATTTCAATTCCTAAATTTTCCAAATTTTTTTTCTTTTCTAAATTTTTATCAGATTTAATAGTCGCAATATAAGTTTTTATTTCTTTTGAAGTTTGGCATATATTCGATTTTAAATCAATTTTCAAATCGCTATCCAAAATAATTCTTATTGGGTTTTTCGGATTATCTTTTATTCTGCAATTCAAAGTAGGATTATCTTCTATAATCGTATTTATTCCAACCATTATTGCCGAATATTTTTTTCTGAATAAATGCGCGTGTTCTCTGCTTTTTTCGGAAGTTATCCATTTTGATTTTCCGATTACAGTCGCGATTTTTCCGTCAATCGTCATAGCGTATTTCATAACCATAAAAGGTTTTTTGCTATTTATATAATGAAAAAATACTTCGTTTAATTTTCTGCATTCTTCTTCAAGAATATTTTCAACTACTTCAATTTTAGCTTCTTTCAATTTTTTTATTCCGTTTCCAGCTACTTTTTCATTGCTATCCAAACAACCTATTACGACTTTTTTAAATTTATTTTTTATTATCGCGTCCGCGCAAGGAGGAGTTTTTCCAAAATGAGAGCAAGGTTCTAAATTAACATATATTGTGGAATTTTCTATATCGTTGTTTTTATTTTTAGCGTCCAAAATTGCGTTTATTTCGGCATGATTTTCTCCGTATTTTTCATGATGTCCGATTCCTAAAATTTTATTATCTTTAACGATTACCGCTCCAACCAAAGGATTAGGATTTATACAAAACC
>NZ_SJDU01000337.1 GCF_005518285.1 Brachyspira catarrhinii
AAAATCCTTGCCATAATCATTGCGAAGAAAAATATTATTTCCATTACGGCAAAAAATTTTATTATGATTGAAGGCATAACTTTCATTACGACTTATTATTTCAAATTGATTTTTTAATGCACCAGAAAATGCATGAATATAATTAAAATTGTCATTGTGAATGAATGAAATGAGTGAAGCAATCCAATTTGTATAAAATTCATTTAACTTTGGATTACTTCGGGTGTTGCCTTCGTAATGACGAATTTTTTATAAAAGAAAATGCATAACCTGAATAACAATGTGGCAGTCGCTTCGGCTTACCCTTACAGGGGGCAGAAGCCCAGCCAACAGAGTGTGCGTGCTTCGGTAACGATAATGACTAAAAAGTTGTTGACAAATTTGCAAAGTTTGTTCTACTTAGTGTAGAAAGTGAAAAGATATTGTCATTCGCCGTAGGCATTCCTGTGAGAATAATATTATATTATAAAATTCACTAAATTAAAATTCTATAATCATATTCAATTAATATTTAAGATTAATAAAATACAAATTTTATAAAAAAATTATCAATATACTTGAATAAAATTCTTAAAATGTTATAATTCGGAACATAAAATTAAAATAGGAGATTTTAACATGTCAAGATTCACAATTCCAAGAGATTTATATTATGGCGAAAACGCTATGGAAGAGCTTAAAAATTTGAAAGGCTACAAAAAAGCTATAATAGTTACGGGCGGTTCTTCAATGAAGAAAAACGGCTTTCTTGCAAGCTGCGAAAAAATATTGAAAAGCGCGGGACTTGAAGTTTTAATATTTGACGGAGTAGAGCCAGACCCTTCTATCGAAACGGTTTATAAAGGAGCGGAAGCTATGAGGAATTTTAATCCAGATGTCATAGTGGCTTTGGGCGGAGGTTCCGCTTTGGATGCGGCAAAAGCGATGTGGGTTTTCTACGAATATCCAGAAAAGAAATTTGACGATATAAAAAATCCTTTCACTATGCCTAAATTAAGAAAGAAAGCCATCTTTGCGGCGATACCTTCTACAAGCGGAACGGCAAGCGAAGTTACGGCTTTTTCGGTTATAACCGATTATTCCACAAACATCAAATATCCTTTGGCGGATTTTGAAATAACGCCCGATATTGCAATTTTGGACACGAATATTCCAATGACTATGCCAGAGGTTATAGCAGCCGATACGGGAATGGACGCTCTCACTCACTCTATCGAGGCTTATGTTGCGGGATTAAGAACCGATATTACGGACGCTTTGGCTATGAAAGCGATTGATATGATAGTTCATAATATACAAAAGGCGGTTAAAGGAGATAAAGAAGGAAGAGGAAAAATGCATGTCGCTCAATGCTTGGCGGGAATGTCTTTCTCAAACGCGTTGCTCGGTATAGTTCATAGTTTGGCTCATAAAACGGGAGCGGAATTTCATATAACTCATGGAAGATGCAACGCTATACTTCTTCCTTTTGTTATTCAATATAATTCAAAAGTATGCGCGGACAGATTCGCCGATATTGCGAGAATGTTAAAACTTTCTGGAAATACCGATAAAGAGTTAACGGCTTCTTTGGTTAATAAAGTGAAAGAATTAAATTCTTCTTTAGGAATCAAACAAACATATAAAGAAAACGGAGTGACGGAAGAACATTTCAAATCAAAATGCGACGATATTTCCAAAAATGCTGTAGCCGACCCATGCACTGGAAGTAATCCGAGACAAACGGACTTTGAAAACATGAAAAAAGTTTTGGAAGCCGCTTATTACGGACATGATATTAATTTTTAAATTTTTAATAAATAGAGTTTTGACTAAAATTTAAATAAATAATTTTTATCATAGTTTTCCCAAGTTTTAGCTTTTATTATTTTATTTTTAGTAATAAATTAATGAAGTTAAAGCTTGGGGTTTTTATTTGTTTTAATTCTTTATAAAAAAGGACGACAAATTAATGCCGTCCTCTTCAATAAATAAACAAGGAAAATATCTTATGAGAATTTGCTTATATAATTTATAATGAAAAACAAAAATAAAATTATAGGCAATATATAAGTTATATAAAACCTCGAAGATTTTGGAAATTTTATTCCCGAGCCAGAATCCACTTCGTTAATAAAATTATCCCAGCCCCAGCCGAACTTTGAAACGCAGAAAATAATTATATAAATTCCGCCAAGCTCCAAAAGATTATAACTTAAAATAAAATCATACAAATCTAAAAAACTCGTTCCTTCGCCCATAGGTTGAATAAAAGATAAAACATTGAAACCGAGCGAAGTTGTAAGAGCCAACATGAATACGACTATTCCCACTATTATCGAAGCAAAACTTCTTTTCATTTTAAACTCCGACATTGTAAACGCGATTAAATTTTCAAATACGGCTACAACGGTTGTGAGAGAAGCCATAGACAAAAATATAAAAAATAAAGTTCCCCATAATCTCGGCAAAGGCATAGAATTAAATATATTCGGCAAAGTGACGAAAGCCAAACCAGCACTT
>NZ_SJDU01000338.1 GCF_005518285.1 Brachyspira catarrhinii
ACCATTTTTTGAAGTATTCAGACAAATACCTCCTATAGCTTGGATACCTATGGCTATACTTTGGTTTGGAATAGGGGAGGTTCCAAAAATATTTATAATATTTATTGGTACTTTTGTTAATGTTACTTTAAACGCTTATGCAGGAAGTTCACAGGTTAATCCTACTTTAATAGGTGCTGCTAAAATGCTTGGCTCAAATGACAGAGATATATTTTTGCATGTTATACTTCCAGCTTCAGTTCCTCAAATATTTAATGGTATGCAGGTAGGTTTTTCAGTAAGCTGGATGGGTGTATTAGCTGCTGAAATGGTTAGTTCATTTGCAGGTGTAGGCTGGGTTATAATAAGAGGGTCTGATACAGCAAATATTCCTCAGGTTTTGGCTGGTATGATAACTATAGGTATAGTTGGTTTATTATTATCTTCTCTAATGAGATATATAGAAAGAAGATTAACTATTTGGAATTCTACAGGGATATAAAATTAATTTAGGTTGTGTTATGGAAAATAAAACTATTATAAAAATGAATCATGTAAATAAAGTATTTTTCAGCGAACATGGATATAAAGAAGTTATAAAAGATATTAGTCTTGAAGTTAAAGAAAATGAATTTGTAGTATTATTCGGACCAGGTCAATGCGGAAAAACTACATTAATAAATTTAATAGCAGGATTAGAAACATCTGAATACTCTGACATAGTAGTTAATGGCAAAAAGGTAACAGCACCGCACCCTGAAAGAGGAGTTGTATATCAGACTACAGCTTTATTTCCATTTTTAACTGTCATGGAAAATGTAGAGTTCGGTCCTAGAGCAAGAGGCATACCAAAAAAGGAAAGAAGAGAAAAAGCTAAATATTATATAGATTTAGTTGGTCTTAATGGATTTGAAAATAGTTATCCTAATCAATTATCAGGAGGTATGAGGCAGAGAGTGGGCATAGCAAGAGCTTACTGCAATGAACCAGTTGTAATGCTTCTTGATGAGCCTTTCGGACATTTGGATGCACAAACAAGGTATATGATGGAAGAAGAAATTGAAAAAATTTGGCAGAAAGAAAAAAGAACTGTTGTATTTGTTACCAACAATATTGAAGAGGCTGTATATTTAGGTGATAGAATAATACTTCTCACAAATTGTCCTACAGTTGTAAAAAAAGAATATATTATAGATTTGCCTAGACCTAGAAAATTAACAGATCCTAATTTCTTAAAAATTAGAAATGAAATAAATGACAATATGGATATAACTTTATAACATTAAAAAGGATATACTTATGACAAATGATACTAGAGAAGTTAAAGTAAAAGTTTCAAGACTTACAAAAAAATTCGGCGATTTATTGGTTTTAAATGATATATCATTTGATGTTATGAAAGGTGAGTTTTTATGCATAGTAGGTCCTACAGGATGCGGTAAAACTACATTCTTAAACAGCCTTACTAAACTATATAAACCTACTTACGGTGCTATACGAATAGACGGAGAACATGTAGATTTGAAAAAACATGATATAGCATATATATTTCAGGAATATTCTACTATGCCTTGGCTAAAGGTAGAAGAAAATATTAAATTCGGATTGAAAATAAAAAAACTTCCTCAGGATATAATAAATGAAAGAGCTGATAAGGTTATAAAAATGGTAGGGCTTGAAAAGTTTAGAAATTTTTATCCAAGCGAACTTTCTGCTAGTATGCTTCAAAGAGTTGTTATAGCTAGAGCATTTGCAGTAGAGCCAGAACTTCTTTTAATGGACGAACCTTATGGACAGTTAGATGTATCTTTAAGATTTAAATTAGAAGATGAGCTTTTAAATATATGGAAAACTTTAGGAACTACTATAATATTTATTACTCATAATATTGAGGAAGCAGTTTATTTAGGAGAAAGAGTTTTAGTATTGACTAATAAGCCTACTTCTATAAAAAAAGAAATACACATAGATTTGAAGCATCCTAGAAATATTTCTGACCCTAAATTTGTTGAATACAGAGAAGAGATAACTGAACTTATAAAATGGTGGTAGACATAACTAAAATAAATAATTAATATAATTACTATAATAAATTTTCTCTGAATATTACCTGTGTTTCTATATATGTGTATCTTTTATCTGGTATAGTTTTTGTAAGTAAATATTCAAATAAAACTTTTATTGCTCTGTATCCTTGTTCTTTTGGATTTTGTATTATTGAGGCTATAATCCCTCTGTCCAAAAGCCCCTCTTTTACAACTTCTGAAAAATCATATGTTATAATTTTTATTTTATTATAAAGCCCTAATTCTTTAATGGCATTTATAACATATTTACTGGTTTCTGCCCCCGGACATATAACTACATCTGTATCACTATATTTTAATAGGTTATCCTTACTCTTATCAAAATTAAGATTATTATCTTTTTCCATTTCTATTATAGACTGAAGCCTAACATTTTGATAATCTGTTTTAAGTCTGTTTGCCAAGCTATCAACACGCTTTTTAT
>NZ_SJDU01000339.1 GCF_005518285.1 Brachyspira catarrhinii
CCTTCTTTTCCCCTTCTGCTGCCAAACTTCACATACTGCATTTTTTATTCTCCTAAAAAATTATTGATTCATTAAATTAAACTAATTCATATTTTATTTAAGTTCATCTAAAACTTCATTATAACTTTTTAATACATCATCTATAGTAAGACTTCTCCATTCTTTTAATTTATTTTCTCTTTTATATTTATTAAATATTTTATTTCCACTAAAAATAACATACTGATTAGGATAATGAATATTTAATGAATGGCTTAATCTATTTAAACGCATAGCCTCTGACCTTAATGCCTTTTTAATAATATAGAAAGGACATTTTACTTTTACCATAAAGCCATTACTGTCTTCAAATACCACTCCCTCATAGTCTATAGAAAAATCATCAATATATTTGTAAAACATTTTTTCTATATAATTATTATATTCATCTCTTGAAATATTATCATCTGGTTTTTCAAATATTTCTATTCTCTCTTTTATTTGAAACTCTGATGATATTTCTTTATCTGATAACTCTTCATAAGATAATTTTCTGAAACTCTCTTCATTATATATAATATCAAGCAAAACCAAAAAAGATTTATCATAAATAATAGGGTGAGTGGAATCTTTTAAGTGTATGCATTCAAATACAAATGTGGTATTATTTTTTTTACAATATTCTTTTATAAAGTTTTTGTTTTCTTCAGTCAATAAGCTTTCTGCCCAAGAGGTCATTTTTGTATTGATAGAGCTTTTTGTAGCAAATATTAACTCATCTTTTGTTTTATCCGAAAATACCAAAAATAAGTATCCGTTATATTTTTTGTATACACTTACTGGAAACTTTATATTTTTCTCTAAACTTTTTAATTTAGTTTCATTAACTTCATCATAATTAAAAAATTTATCATAGCTTCTTCCAGCAATTTCATTTGATTCATTGTATCTGTATAATCCTCTTGCTTTAATAGTCTGTTCATTCCATAATTTTTTATAAAACACTCTCTCTGAAAAATTAGTTGAATAAACTGTATCATAATATTTAAAGCGTACAAGATTATTATTTTCTGTATTAGATAAATCATCTATTTTTTTATCATTTTGATAATGCTCTGCAGATAAATCATTCAAACTCAAAACTATCAAATCCTCTCCGTACTCAACAGAGTTTTCTATACAATAGGCATTATCATTTATCTTGCATAAATTATCTTCTAATTCCTCCTGAAGAACATTTCTATGACCGAATATCTGAATAATATCATTGTGATTTTCTTTAAATCTGTTTCCTACTTCTATATAGGATTTATACTTGTTTTCATCATAATTGTATCCGTAAGTTACAATGCCATTTAAAAGAGAAGCTGGTATATGCTCGTACATTTTATCTATACCTGAATGATTAATAAAAAATTTCTTACCTTTAAAAGTGAAAAAATAATAAAGTCTGAATCTCTTATAAAAACTTCTTATTTTCTTTTTATAATCGGATAATGCACTTTCATCTATTATTTTATCTTCTGTAACATTATTATCATCATCTTTTACTTTATTTATACTTGTAAATGCCTTTTTTATATCACTATAAGTAGTTTTATAAAAATCATTACTTATAATTTTTATATCATTAGCAAAGAAATTTAAACTCGCATCATGATTTCCCTCAGTAAAATAAACATTATCTGGTATATCATTGTATAAAAAATAGTCGATTAGCTCTTTTGATTTACTTCCTCTGTCTATCAAATCGCCTACAAATATATAAGCTATTTTCTCATCTTTGAAATAATTCTCTTTTTCTAAAAATTTTTTAAATACATCGTATTCACCATGCAAATCTGGTATCACTTTTATATTATCATATTTCTCAAACTCTTTTTCATTTAAATAAAAACTGTCCCATTTAGAAGCCTCAAGCAATGCAGTTTCAGCACTGTCATAATCTGAAGCCTTATAAATATTAGCTCCAGATAATTTAAAATCTTTCATACGCATAAAAAAGTCTTTTATAACTTCTTCTGATATATTATTTCCTATATCTCTATTTCTTACATTATTAATGCATTCTTTAAGAGATACATTATCAAATAAGACAGCCGCTATTCTGTATCCGTATTTTTTGGCAAGCTCTGTAATACTTTTCAAATTAAAAAGTCCAGTACTGTCTAATATAGTAAATAGCCCCAAACGAAATCTATTCTCTAATATGCTTAATATTAAATTATTCCAAATATAAGAATTATCTTTTTCCGAAATATAAAGCCCGTTTTCTCCATCTGGAAAAATACCCGAATATAATATTCTTAAACTATCAGAACTTACACTATAATTTTCAAGTTTAGCTTTTTTTATTGTATAACTTTTACCGCTTCCCTGAGCTCCTACTGTTATAATTAGTACTTTCAATTTAAACCTCTTTTAATATTCAATTATTTTTTAATTATTTAAGTTTATCATAAATATCATAAAAATATCTTATAGAAGAGATAATTTTTTTGTT
>NZ_SJDU01000034.1 GCF_005518285.1 Brachyspira catarrhinii
GCTATGAAGTTTGTTTATGCGATATTAAAGAAGAATTTGCGGCTAACGGTAAGGCGAGAATAGCAAAAAGTTTTGACGGCAGAGTTGCAAAAGGAAAAATGGAAAGAAGCGAAGCGGATAAAATTCTTTCAAAAATTTCGGTAGGTTTGAAAGAAATCTGTAAAGACTGCGATTTGATAGTTGAAGCCGCTTTTGAAAGTATGGAAGTAAAGAAAACGACATTCAAAGAATTGCATGAAATTTGCAAATCCGACTGCGTATTTTCTTCAAACACTTCCTCTCTATCAATCACGGAAATAGGAGCGGGAATAGGCAGACCGGTTATTGGAATGCACTTCTTCAATCCAGCTCCCGTTATGAAATTGGTTGAAGTTATTTCGGGATTAAACACTCCGAGAGAAGTTGCAGAAAAAATCATAACTATTTCAAAAGAGATAGGAAAAGTTCCAGTAGAAGTTAATGAAACGGCGGGATTTGTCGTAAATAGAATTCTCGTTCCTATGATTAACGAAGCGATTGACTTATATTCTATGGGCGTAGCGTCCGTGGAAGGAATCGATAACGCCATGAAACTTGGAGCGAATCATCCAATGGGACCTTTGGCTTTGGGAGATTTAATCGGACTCGATATAGTTTTGGCGATTATGGAAGTTCTTCAAAGAGAAACGGGCGACCCTAAATATCGTCCAAGCGCTCTTCTTAGAAAAATGGTTAGAGGAGGCATGCTCGGACAAAAAACGGGAAAAGGCTTTTACGATTATTCAAAATAAAAATAGTTTATTAAAATAATAGTTAAACTTCAAAATATGAGACGCTCCTTAAAATGAGGCGCGTCTTTTTATTAAAAATCAATACAAAAAATTAATATAATTAAAATATGAGCAAAATAAGAGTTTGGACTAAACAGCATGAAAATGTTTTGAAAGAATTAAAATCTACGGGAAGATATATCGCTAAAAAAGAATATATAATAATGGATTTGCAAGAACATGCGAATATAGTTTTGGAAGCTTATGATTGGCTTGTAAAAAATTCTCCCAACGCAAACGATAAACCTAAAGATGTAGAATTTCCCGTTTGGGTTTCTTTTGCAAGAGACTCTACGATGATTTTAAGCGAAAAAACTATAATTTTGGAGCTTGAAATCGAAGAATCTTTGATTACAAAAATAAATATAGTAAAATGGGGAATGATTTTGAATTACGCATATTTGCCCGAAAACGAATCGGATGAAAATCGTCATAGAAAACTTTTGGCAAATTATAGAATAAGCGACACGCAGGCTTATATGAGTCAATTTTATCCGCAAATTAAAAGAGAGATTATAGAGAGCTGGAAACGGCTTTTTGATTTTAAAAACGATATTCAAAAAAATATGTCCGATTATTACGGCAATATTTGGGAGATAAAAGAGGAATGGGTAAAGAAAATAATAAAATAAAATTATATACTTCGCAGTCCGATATAGTTTTGCAAATTATAGAAAAAGACGGAGTATGCTATTCAAAAAAAGAATTTGTTAGTAAAAAATATTCTGAAAGCGCGCCTATTTTTATAACGGCGTATTCTTGGTTTGTAAAAGAGTTTGCAAAAATAATTCCGAAGCCAGAAAAAGCGGAATATCCGTATTGGGCTTTCAAAGAATTATATAATTTAGACGATTCTGGCGGAGGCAATGTTCTTAAGTTAAATGTTCCATTGGAAGAAGTCGTATTATTCGATTTGTTCGATTGGAATAAAATTATTTGTATGAAATATATCGGAGAGAACGAGGAAGACGAAAAAGAATTTAAAGAAAACATTAAAAAATTAGGGCTAAAAGAAACCGATATTACGCTTACAAATTTTTATCCCGAATTGAAACAAAAAATAACGGAAAGCTGGATGCGACTTTTTAGAAATAATGAAAATATAAAAAACGGAAACGAAGAAGGAATCGGCGGAGTTCAAGCGGGACTTTGGCGAATAAAAAAAGAATGGATTATAAAAGAATAAATTAAAAATGAAATTAAATTTTTTAAAATATCGCTAATTAAATTAAGAATGTTTAAAAAAATCGCTTCCCGCAGGGACGCCCTCGTAATGACATTATATTATTAGTCATTGCAACTTTTACTTTTTCCGTCATTGCGACTTTTACTTTTTCCGTCATTGCGAGCATTTTTAATGCGAAGCAATCCACTTAATAACAAGGGGTTTCAACCCCTTGCGTGCTTCTCTCTGAAATGTTAACACAATGGGCTTGCCAAAGGCACACAGCGTGAAGCCACATTGTTATCAAAAAAGCATCAATCCACATTTAGATTACTTCGGCTATCGCCTCGTAATGACCTCCTTTTTTCCTCGTCATTGCGATTTTCACTTTCCCGTCATTGCGAGCGTTAGCGAAGCAATCTATACTGTGTGGATTACTTCGGGGCTAAAGCCCCTCGTAATGACTTCCTTTCTTTCACTTTCCACACCTAATATAACAAACTTTGCAAATTTGTCAACAACTTTTTTTAGTTATTGAACTTTCAAATCCGCGCTAATTTCTTATTAAAATTTTCCTCAATCCTTATTAATAATCATTACGCCATAAATATAATAAATTTCTATAAAAAGTCAATAATTTTTTTTAAATTTTTTCTTATTAATATCGGATTTTTATGTGTAAATATTATGTTATTTAGTTAACATAATTTTTATATCGAATAAAATTTTATAATTTAGAAAGAATTTATTTTATTCAAAACGCTATTTTCTATACTGAAAGTTGGGACCATATTTTTTGATAGGCTTATATTTGCCGTTGTGTTTTGGTTAAAAGTTATTTTTCCCTTTATATTTTCCGCTTCAATATTATAAATATTTTCTTCTAAACTCGATATATAAATTGCCCCAATATCTTCATAATCTAATCCTTGAATGTTGTCTAAATTATCTCCCGCAAAATATATTGTCAAACCTCCGTTTGCCACTCTCATATATAAAAAATTATCATTGTCTAATACTGGGCTTTCGCTTCTGTAATGTCCGTCAAAAGTATAAGGAATGCCCAAATATACGGTTGGGATGGTGCATCCAAAAGTAAGTAAACTCGTTAAAAATAGTATAGAAAATTTTGTGAATAATTTCATTATTTTTTATTAATTCATTACTTATTTTAAATTTAAATTACAGTTAATTATCGGATTTTTTTTTTTTTCTTATATATTTATTTGGAAATATTAAATTTTTTTGACAATTTTTATTTGTTTTATATAATTTTAAAATGTTAAAAAATATAAATTATAAAAAGAATTATTAAGTCGGAGATACAAATGAAATCTTACAGAAAAGTATTGGATATTAATTATCCTAAAAGAAGAGGCTACATAAATATAACTCCAGAAGTTCAAAAATGTTTGGAAGAAAGCGAAATAAAAGAAGGATTAATTTTATGCAACGCTATGAATATAACTGCGAGCGTATTCATAAACGATGACGAAAGCGGACTTCATAACGATTTTGAAGTTTGGCTTGAAAAATTAGCGCCCGAAAAACCGCATAGTCAATATAAACATAACGGCTACGAAGATAACGCTGACGCTCACATGAAAAGGCAGATAATGGGACGCGAAGTAGTAGTCGCAATTACAAACGGGAAATTGGACTTTGGAACTTGGGAGCAGATTTTTTACGGCGAATATGACGGAAAAAGAAATAAAAGAGTTTTAATAAAAATTATAGGAGAGTAAATATTTATAAGTTGTATAATAAAATGTCTAAATTAATTTTATTTCCAAACTCAAAAGCGAGAGACTATTATTTATATAGTTTGCATAATTATTATTCTCTCGATATAACCGATTATAAAACTTTGTCCGAATTCTATAGAATGTCGATTGATAAATTTTTTAAAAAATATTCTATCCAAAATGAAGTTTATCGTTTGGAAGAATCGACAGCGATAATTAATCTATACGAAGCTTTAATTGAATTTACGAATAAAAATAAAAATTCAATAATAGCGAAGCAAAATAAAAATTACGAACTCGCTTCTCATATTTATAATTTTATCGAGGAGACGACTTTTGCGAAAATCTTAATCGGCAAAAATGACGAAGATTTGGATTTTTTGGAAGATATAAAAAAAATAATTTCAATATATAAAAAAAATAACGAATCAAAAAAATTATTGGACGAATACGATATTTTTGAATTATTTATAAACGCTATAAACAAAAAAGAAATAAACGATTTTAGAGAATATGAAACGATAGAGATTTATAATTTTGAAAGCGTTCCGTTAAGATATTCAATATTTTTGGAAGCGTTAAAGAAAAATTATAATATCGATATAAAAGCGTTTATACCTTACGATATTAAAAATTTATTTCCTAATTATAAAGAATTTTATCAAGGAATCGATAATTTAAAAAATTCCGACATTAAAAATTTTGCAAAAACTTTGATTAATAAAAACGATAAAGAAAAACTAAATAAATATAAAGAACAAATAAAATTAATCGCGGGATTCGGAATCAAACAGGAAATAGACACGGTAATTGACGAAGTTATAAAACTTGAAAATTCGGGAATTCCTTTAAGCGAAATTGCTTTAATATTTTCCGACACTCAAAAATACAGAGAAGCTATATCGGAGAGATTAAAAGAATGCAATTTAAAATTTAATCAGCGAAGAGGAAATTTTATTTGGAGAATGCCTCTTATTCCCGTTTTGACTTCTATATTTTTTATATTGAACAGAGAGATGGAAATCGATACGGACGCTTTGATAAAATTATTGTCGTCTCCTTATTTGACGAATATTGAAGGAATCAATCCTTATAACATAAGAGAATTATTATATAAAGAATTTGAACTTTTTAAAAAAATGCCTTTGAAAGATTTTTTATACAAAATAGAAAATGTTAAAAATAATGAAGAATATAAAGATTTTTCAAATTCAATAATAAAATTAACCGAATTATTAAAACAACTTATATCCGCCGACAATTATAATAAAATTGGTTCGATTTATATTGAAATATTAAAATTCTTAAAAATAGATTTAATATTTGAAGAAGATATAGAGGACGAAAAAAATTATAATTCCGTTTATATAGAAAAAGACGAAATTTTTTACAGAGATAATAATTCTTTATCCATTTTTATAGAAATCGTCCTAAAACTTTCGGCGAACGATAATTCCACAAAAATATCTTCAGCAGATTTTCACGAGGCTTTGAATTTATTGATAAGAGACGAATATTTGAAAAACGAAGACAACAAAGAAATTTCATTAACGATAAGCAATTTATACGAAGCGAGAGGACTTAAAGCAAAATATTTATTCATACTCGGAGCGAATAACGATTTTATAAACAGAAAACCCGACACATTTTTTATAAGCAATAAAGTAAGAGAAGCTATAAACAATAAATATAAAAAATATGTTTTCAATACTCAAAATTTATTAAGCGATATTTCTTACGCCTTGTTTTTGAATATTCTTTCTTCATGCTACGATAATACAACGGTTTATTTTTCGTTTAGATTAAAAGATAAAGACGGAAATTTGGAAATTCCTTTTTTCTATATTGAAGATTTATTTACGGAATTAACGAACGAAGATTTTAAATTTGAAAATTTGAAAGAAAATAAATTTATCGAATTCATTTATCGAGAAAATTATATTCCGAACGGAGAGAATATTCATAATCAAAAAGAAAATATGATGAGTTTGTTTTTTTATAAAGAAAATTATAAATATTCGAATAATATCGTTTTCGATAAAAATATTAAAAATGCAGTTAGTTCGGTTTACGGCAAGGACGATATAATCGGTTATACAAACAATGAAAATTTTATTTCAATTTTAAAAGAAGATTTGGCAAGGACAATTTCCGTAAGCAAAATAAAAGAGATAATGGAATGCCCGATAAAATATATTTACACGAGATTATTTGAAAGAGATTCGATTGATTCTTTGATTATGGGAATCGATTATATGGAAAAAGGAAGTATTTACCATGATATTTTTGAAAGTTTTTATAAGAAAGTGAAAGAAAAATTTAATAACGATTGCAAATTAAAAGAATCGAATTTTGAAACTTATAAAACCATATCGAAAGAAACGATTGAAGAATGCTTAAATAAAATAAAAATATATGACAATATCGACAGAGAGGTTATCGAAGAAGAAATTAATAATGTAATGGATTCCTTTATAAAATACGAAATTGATTTGGCAAAAATTAGCGATTATATTCCAAACGATTTTGAAAAGAAAATAAACGAAATGGAAATTTATTCTTACGATAATCATAATATAAAAATAAGCGGGCGAATCGACAGAATAGATTTTAGTTATTCAAGCGAGGGCAAAATAAACGGAATAAGAATTGTCGATTATAAGGCGAGTTCTTATCGAAAAGAATTGAAAAAAAACATGTCTATCGAAGAAATTATTAACGCGTATTTACAGCCGATTTTATATTTAAAATTTGCAATAGACGAATATATAATAAAACCTTATAAAGAAAATAAAAAAATAAAAAATATTGATATAGACGAATTAGTCGAAAGATGCGAAGTCGTGTTTGCAGTTTATAAAGAATCGGACATCGTCAATAAGGAAGATTATATTGTTTTTGACGACAAAGACATTCTTTTGACAATTTGCGGCTATAAAGACGGAGATTTTAATTTAACCAAATATTTTGACGAAGTATTTAAAAATATTTTTGAAGATAAATTAATTCCAATTTCGGGAAAAGAGCAATGCGAAAATTGTATAAACTCTCAATATTGCGAATACGCTTATAACGAAGAATAGATTAAAATTTCGATATAATCCACATTATAAAAGATAAAATTAAACTCGCTATTATGCAGGTGACGATTGGAAAAGCGAAAGTAAAATTTTCTTTTTTGATTACAATATCGCCGGGCAATTTTCCAAAAGGAAGTTTTATATTTAGAAGCATTAAAGCTCCGATTATAACGACAATTATTCCAACCGCTATCAATAATTTTGCAAAATAATTATTCATAAATTATTCGGACATCCTTTTATTTAATTTTTCTATATCTTTGTCATGTCCAGCAATTACCAAAATGTCTCCTTCTACTAAAGATTCGTCAGGGTCGGGAGTGCAATCAACGGTAATTTTTTTTTCTCCCAAAATGCTTATCGCTTCTTTTTTAATCGCCACAACATTTATTTTATATTTTTTTCTTAAATCCAATTCTTTCAAATTTTTTCCCGCAAGCCCCGAATGAACGGGAAATTCCACTATAGAATGATATTCCGTCAAATCGTATAAAAGCAAAGATTCTCCAACCTCGAGTTGCTCGGCTATATGAACTCCCATCGATTCTTCGGGGCTAACCAAATGAGTGACTCCAATCATGCTTAATATTGCCTTATGTTTTTCGTCCGAATATCGAGCGATTATATTTTTTACATTTAATTCTTTTAATATAAGAGAAGTCAAAATGCTTGTCATCATATCCTCGCCTATCGTTACTATAACGGCGTCAAATTTATTTATTTCTATTGATTCCAAAGCTTCTTTTTGAGTGGAGTCGAGTCTTATCGCTTGAGTGACATTATTTTTTATCGCTTCGATTTCGTTAATGTCGTTGTCTATCGCCAAAACTTCAACGGAAGGTTTGCCCATGAGTCTGTTTATCAAAGCCTTTCCTAATGTGCCGACTCCTATAACGGCATATTGCAACATAAAAACCTCTTAAATTAAAATTATTAAAGTTATTAATTAATTATAGTTTAACGCTAATTATAGTTTGCACTAATTATAGTTTAATAAAAAAATTTGTCAAAATTTAAAATATAATTATAATTAAAGTTATAAAACAATAATAAGGACTAAATATGAGCGAATTAAAATTGGAAGAAGCGAAAAATAAAATAAAAGAATTAACCGAAAAAATAAATTATCATAATAAACTTTATTACACTGACGATAATCCCGAGATAGAAGATTATCAATACGATAAACTTTTTAGAGAGCTTGAAAATTTGGAAAGAGATTTTCCGCAATTTAAAGACAAAGATAGCCCGACAAATAAAGTCGGCGGAGCGGTTTTGGAAAAGTTTGAAAAGTTCGAGCATCCGATTGCAATGTATTCGCTTTCAAATGTTATGAACGAGGAAGAATTTTTTGACTTCGATAACCGAATGAAAAGAGAGACAAATTCAAAAAATATAAAATATACGGTGGAAAATAAATTTGACGGGCTGGCTTTGGAGCTTATTTACGAAAACGGAAAATTGATTGTGGCAAGCACGAGAGGAGACGGACAAGTCGGCGAGAATGTTACGAATAATGTTAAAGTAATGAATAATGTTCCAAAAAACATTAAAGAAAAAAACAAACTTATCGTGCGAGGCGAGGCTTTGATAACGAAAAAAGATTTCGAGGCTTTGAATATAGAGAGAGAAGAACTTGAAGAAATTCCTTTTGCAAATCCAAGAAACGCCGCATCGGGAGGTTTGAGGCAACTTGACAGTTCGGAAAGCAAAAAACGAAGATTAAAATTTTTTGCTTATCAAATCGCAAATTATAAAGACTTTAATTTAACGAACGAATATAAAGCAATGGAATTTTTATCCGATTTAGGTTTTACCGTTGAAGGAGTTCATCCGAATATCGATTATAAAGAAGTTTTGAAAATATATGAGGAAATTCAAATAAACAGAAATAAAATGGACTATGAGATTGACGGACTCGTGATTAAAGTTGACGATATTGCATCGCAGGAAAAATTAGGATTTTTATCTCGCGCTCCAAGATTTGCCGTAGCTTTCAAATTCAAACCCGAAGAAAAAGAAACTTTATTAAACAATATAGAGGTTCAAGTTGGAAGGACGGGGGCATTAACTCCTGTGGCAAAATTAAAACCCGTTCAAGTGGGAGGAGTTATAGTTTCAAATGTAACTCTTCATAATCCTAACGAAATAAAATCGAAAGACATAAGAATTGGCGATACCGTTGTCGTTATAAGGTCGGGAGATGTTATACCGAAAATTGTTCGCGTGG
This sequence comes from Brachyspira catarrhinii, assembly GCF_005518285.1. GTDB lineage: Bacteria > Spirochaetota > Brachyspiria > Brachyspirales > Brachyspiraceae > Brachyspira > Brachyspira catarrhinii. The sequence goes on from NZ_SJDU01000034.1 coordinate 9,030, forward strand.
TTTTGGAGAAGCGCCCGAAAGACAGCGAAGAATTTATTTTTCCGAATAAATGTCCCGTTTGCGGAGGAGCTACCGCGATAACGGACGGAGATGTAATAGTTCGATGCATAAACGAAGAATGCCCGAGCAAGATTACAAAATATATAGAATATTTCGTTTCAAAAACGGCTATGAATATAGAGGGAATAGGAAAAGAATGGATAGCGATTTTTACGAAAAGCGGACTCGTTAAAACTCCCGCCGATATTTACAAAATTAAAAAATCCGATTTGCATAAATTTGAAAGAATGGGAGATAAACTTGCAGAAAATATGCTAAACTCTATTAAAGAAAGCAAGAAAACCACTTTAAAAAGATTTATATATTCTTTGGGAATGCGTCAGGTTGGGGAGACTACCGCGGATTTGCTCGCTAAATATTTTACTTCAATCGACAATTTCAAAAAAGCTACAATCGAGGATTTGGAAAATATTGAAGGAATCGGAGCAATAAGCGCAAAAAGTATTTACGATTTTTTACATAACGATAAATCGAAAAAAATAATAGACGATTTGCTTGCAGTTGGAGTAGAACCTATATTTGAAAAAATGGCTATTACCGAATCGAAACTCACGGGAAAAAATGTCGTTATAACTGGTTCAATCGAAGGTTTTACAAGAACTTCTGCAAAAGAAACAGCCGAAAGATTAGGAGCAACCGTTCAGTCTTCAGTATCGAAAACTACGAATATATTGATAGTGGGAGAAAAAGCGGGAAGCAAATTGAAAAAAGCGGAAGAATTGGGAATAGAAATTATGCCCGCGGAAGATTTTATCAAACTTGCAAACGAAAACTAAATATTACAAATAAAATTAATATTTTAATAGCGAGAATTATGCCTTTAATCGACATAAAAAATATATATAAAGTAAACATAATTAATTTGATTTAATTTTTTTAATATTGTATAATAATTATTAATAAAATATTTGGAGAATAATCAAAATGAAGAAATTACTAATTATATTTTTACTCGCCGCCGTTTATGTTTACGGCTATGAAGCAATCCCTTATATGTTTAACGATTTAGTTCCATACGGAATATCTCCCGATGAAGTAAATCAAATACTTGTGGACGCTAATTTTGCCGCAGTTGAAGCGGAAGTTTTTAGCGGAAGTTTTTATGTTTCGCCTTATCCAGACCCAGATTTGGTATGGTTCAATCCTCAAGTATTAAAATGGGTGAATATAAAATTTACCACAAACGATATTTCCGAACTATTTAAAAGAGACTCGAGTCTTTTGTATTTTAGTTATCAAACGGAAGACGAATTCAAATGTATGACTATCGATGCGGAAAGTATTGGAGACAATGTAAATCCCGTAGGGCAGGAAACTAAATGGGCTTATAAATTCTTTTTCCATAACGACAAATTATTTGCCGTAAGTTCTCGTTATCAAGGAGATTATGGAGTAGAAGAATATAAAAACAGAAACCCGCAAAATCAATACGCTCATCCAGGCTATGTAATGTCAAGCGGATTATTCCAAAGGACTTTAGACGGATTTCAATTAAAATACGGGGGCTTTCACAATAAGAGAGTGATGACGCTCGATAATTTTGCCTATATGAATTATGGAAATTATGTCAATAAAGCTGCTAACACTTCTTTATCGGTTTATTATGCAAACTATAACGGAAGAAGGATTAACTTTTTGGCTTCATATATAGACAATTTTAGAATTGCCCCAATATTTTATAGATTCCAAAATAAGACTTACGAAAATTATTTTGATGTAGCGGATGTTCCCGTTGATATTCATTCCGATATAGAAATGCCCGAAGAGGATAATGAAGACGAGGATTATCAATAATTAAAATATATTTGAATATGTTGATAAAGGAGGCTTTAATAAAGTCTCCTTTTATTTTGTTTATATTTTATTTTTGCAAAAAATCTTTATTTATTATATAATAATTTCAATCAAATTTAATAAATAAAAAATTTAAATATACGGTTTTAAGTTAAGAGGTTTCATTATGGATTTAAGCGAATTGACTATTATACAAATCAGAGAAAAATTGAAAAATAAAGAAATAAACGCCGTTGATTTGACTTCTTCGATTATAAAAAAAATAGAAGAGGACGACAAAAGAGAAGATAAAATTAACGCTTATTTAGAAATTTTTAAAGAAGACGCTTTGGAACAGGCAAAAAAATCGCAAGAGAGAATAGATAAAGGAGAGGATTTGCCTCTTTTGGGCGTTCCTTTATGCATAAAAGATAATCTATGTTATAAAAATCACACGATGACAGCGGCTTCAAAAATGCTCGAAGGTTATAAAGCGCCTTATACCGCCCCGACAGTTCAAAGATTGATAGACAACGGAGCAATAATATTGGGCAGAACAAATATGGACGAATTCGCTATGGGAGGAACAACGGAAACCTCAAATTATGGAATAACGAGAAACCCAAGAAATAGGAATTATGTTCCAGGCGGTTCTTCGGGAGGTTCGGCTTCTGCGGTTGCGGCTAATTTTTCTTTTGGAGCGCTCGGAAGCGATACGGGAGGCTCTATAAGACAACCCGCTTCATTTTGCGGAATAGTCGGAGTTAAACCCACTTACGGAAGAGTTCCAAGGTTTGGGATGCAT
>NZ_SJDU01000340.1 GCF_005518285.1 Brachyspira catarrhinii
AATTTTATTATCTGAAAGAATGTAGATTACCCGCAAACTTATAAATCTTAATTATAAGAATTCGTTAACTTTCTAATAACAAGGGGCTGTTGCCCCTTGCATGCTTACATCTGAATTGTTAACGAATTCTAATTGGATTACTTCAGTCGTTCGCTTACAGCGGGCTTTAAGCCTCACTTCCTTCGTAATGACAAATATAAACGACAAAAAAATAGCAGAGAAAGTATCTCTACTCTCTCTACTACATTAATCTTTTAGAAGGTTCTGCATTATAACAACTTCTATTACGAAGTCATAATAACACCATATTGTCTAAATTAATTATCCATATCGGCAATATCGTAATTAGGATTAAAATATCGCTCATCTCCTATTATCATAGAATTTGCCTTCATATAACCAGGAGTGAATCTTCTTTGAACGATATTAAATTTAGTTTCTCTCGCTGTAGAACCTAATGTAAAAGCCTCTTCCGCTATGGTAACTATACTTCCGTCCGCCAAAACAGCCACAGAACCTACTCCGCTTACGCCTGTCATTTTCATCTCTGCTCCGATAAGATTGACATCGCTTGAAACTTCGGCTATAGTCAAAATTTTGTTGTAGCTCGTAATTCTCTTTCTCGTATTTATGAAGTAGTGTGTGTTATTTTTCGTATCTTTGGCAAGCTCGAATCCGCCCGTAGCGTCAAGTATGCCCGTAGTAGTAAGAGTCATTTCTCCTGTATCAGAGTATGTTCCCTTATACAACGCTAAAGGTTTTGGCGTTGAGTCGCCTATAGCTTCTGGAGCGGCCATTGCGGTTACTGTAGTGCCATCGAACAATACTCCTCTTGCTTCTCTATAGTCGGATGAAGAATCGTATGGCCACCAAGGAACAGCGGTTGAACCTTGATGTTTTTTATAAGGACCGAACTTCCAATTAACCCCGCCATCATCAGAGTAAATAACCAAAGCGCCAAAGTATCCATGTTGATTTTCTACAAAGTCAACTACGCTTAATGTCAAAACCCAAATGTTTCCTGAAATTTGTCCTTGTCCGCTTCTCAAATATACGGTGTTATAGTTAGCGCCCATAGTCTCTTTAACATATTCTCTAATGGCTTCGCTTCCCGTATAACTGCCATGAGTGATATTTAATTCTTGCCAACCTTCCCAATTAATCGAATAGCCGCTTGCAGTTCCTTTGATAATCTTTATTTGAGAATAAGGTTCTCTAAAGCCATAGAAACCGCTTCCAGCAGCCGCAACTACAGCGACAGTCTTTCCGCTTGTAAAAATTACTGGAGCGCCTCTTGAAAGAGTAGGGTCGGTAGCCTCCTCTCCAATTACGCCTTCATTACCAAACTCATTACCGCCGTTAGGGCTATATTGATAGGCTAACTCTACTAAAGAGCTTCCGTTTATCGCTACGTCCCTATCTCCAGATGTTCCCACCTTTCTTCTTTCAAATACGGTAACTATTCCGCTTCCAGTTACATCTCCATCAAGAGTGGCAATAACGGGATTTCTTTTGTATGAAGTTTCATCGGATTCGGCAAGAAGTCTAATTTGTATCATCTTATCGTTCCAGTTTCCGAGTTCGTTGTCGTTCAACAATCCGCCTGGATTACCAATTATATTAGTGGTATCATCTGGTCGCGATAGGTCCAAACCGCCTCCTTCTGCGGGTCTAACGTTATTTTTACAGCTTATGCCGACCCAGACAAGCAATAAAGCTGTAGCTAAAACCATTAGCCTTGTTTTTGTGCTTTGTTTTCTCATAAACAAAACCTCCATATTAATAAATTTTTTTTATAAATAACGGAGAATGATTCATCAAAGAATAATCTCCAATATTTATCGAATTGTGGATTACTTCGGCTATAAATAGCCTCGTTCCCAAAGGGACGCAGAAGCGAATGACGAAAATGCATGTCATTGCGAGCGTTGCCGTTAGGCACACAGCGTGAAGCGTGGCAATCCCTGTCAGCGCGAGTAAAGATTCCCGCAAAATGTTTAATGAAATTTTTAATTGATAAAAAAGTTTCGAGAATATTTTTATGACTGTCTATACAATAATAGCGACATGACATGACATGACATGACATGACAATCGTTTATACAGTATTTCAATTTACAGCTTTTAGTCATTTATTTTATCCTCTTTAATTTGTCATCGCCTCGCGGCGCACAGCGTGTGCGAGCATAAGCGTGGCAATCCGCATTTGGATTACTCGCCAACGGCGGGCTTTAGCCTCGGGCTATCGCCTCGTAATGACATCCTTTCTCTCACTTTCTACACCTAATATAACAAACTTTGCAAATTTGTCAACAACTTTTTTTAGTCATTGAACTTTCAAATCCGCGCTAATTTTTAATTAAAATTTTCCTCAATCCTTATTAATAATCATTACACCCTAAATATAATAAATTTCTATAAAAAGTCAAGAAAAAAATTTATAATTTTCTTAAAAAAATTTATTTATTTTTATA
>NZ_SJDU01000341.1 GCF_005518285.1 Brachyspira catarrhinii
TCCCAATTTGGATTATAAAAATATAGAAAATATTTTTAAAAGTTTGAATATAAATCCTCTAAAATCTCTTTCAAGTATGAGAGAAAAAGCGGATTTGAAGAATATTTAAAACTATTTTTCTATAAAACAAACTGTATAAATATAATAATCTGTATGGTTTATGGTTTTTAATTTCAAGTTCTCTTATATAAAAAATTAGATAAGATATTATTACCATATAAAATAATTTTTTTCATTTTTAAGCCTTAAAATATGTTTTTAAATTTAATATAAGGTTTATATAAAAATATATAAACCTTATTAAACGCATATAATTTACAATTTTGTTATAAATTATCTTTTCTTCTTAAAATGTTTTTGTAATTGTTTGTCCATATTTTTTACAATTTTAGTAGCCAATTTGCTTGGTCTATCCAACTTATTGCCTTGAAAATCTTCTTGAGCTATTATTCTTGAGGTTTCAACTTCTATTAATTTAATAGTAATCCTCATTTTGTCGCTATATATATAATAGTTTTCTCTCGGTTGAAGTCTATCGTTTTTCTTATCCTCTTCCATAGCAAATACATTTAGCCTTCTTTCCGTCCAGTCGTTTAGAATAACCGCTACAAGATAATCGACTTTCATGATTTTCCCAGCTTCCGCCGCGGCGCTTGTTTCATCAACCATACCGCTTGACTGTTGCAATAGTATCTCTTTCATAAGATTTTCAAGTCTTTGCCTATCCGAAACATAATGTCCCGCTTTAAGAAAAGCTCCTTCTATGGCTGAAACATAAGAGTTTTGAATGGCTTTATCCATAGTTCCTTCTGGAGGCATACATGCCAAACTAATAGCCTCCTTTTTGGCATATACAAAAGAAATATTTGCAGTTAAAATAAAAGTTATTATCAATAATTTTTTTAACATATTTACTCCAAAAATTTATTATTCTTCTTCCAAACCGCCAGATTCTACAATCAAGCCGTCCATAGCTTCTTTTACTCTTTGCTTCGTTTGAGCGTTAGCGCCATTTAAAGCATTTGCAAGCAATTTGTCTATAGTGGCTCTGTCAATAAGATATAATATGCTATATTCATATTCTCTCTCGCCTTTTCTACTTCCAGCCGTATATTGTTTTAATCGCCAAAATTCATCTTCTCTTCTAAGTCCGACTATTTTTGCTTTCGATACCGAAGTAGTTAAAGTTTCCATAGCTTGCTGAAAACTATCGTCCGTTCCGTATTGAGAGCCAGCGGTTAAATCTTCAACTTGTCTTGATAAAAGTTGAGCGACTTCCGAACCAACGCTTACTCTTTTTGCCCATTGCTCGACAAAATCAAGGTCTTTTCCTCTGCCTTTTATGACAAAAGCGTATTTTCCCTCATAGTCTTTTTCTAAAGCGGACTGCCTTTGATTTAACCATTTAGGATTTTTAGCTTTTTTGCCGCCGCTTGTGTCTACGACTTTATACTTATCTACGGGAGCGGCGAACACTAAACCGTTAGATATGACGCCTATAATAGCTATCGAAAGAGCCATTATAAAAATTTTTTTGGATTTCATCATTGAAATACCCTCCATGAATTATTTTATTTATTAAATAATTTGTTTTTATAAACTTTATAATTTATAGAAACAAATTTATTTAAGCATATTATTTAGAAACTCTCCAAATTGTTCCGAAAGAGGTTCTTTTATACTTTTTGCCAATTTTGTCCCCACAACTTTTTTAGCGCTCTCTTCGTTAGTTCCAACTTCTTTACCTTTAAAAGTAAAAGAAGTTACCCTTATTCCGTTATAATCCACAAGTTCGAGTAGAAGCGTATAATTTAACACATACATTCCGTAGCCCGTGTCGTTTCCATCGTATGAAATATGTTCTTTAAAAGTATAAGTAGGATTACTCGAAGACATTTTTAATTTCAAATCGCTTATCATTTGCTCTATTGCAAGTTTAACGCTTGAAGAAAATTCTCCCGTATCCACAGAAAAAGTTATATTTTGAGAAACATCGTCAAGTTTATCTTTTATAACGGAAGATTTTAAATCGTCTTCAATTTCAACATTTGCAGAATTATCCAATATCATTAACTGCCCTAAAAAAGAATCATTTTTTAAAGAAACTATATAAGCCATATCCAACAAAGAAAATTTTCTGAGCAAATCTTTTTCGTTATTCGATTTGTTAAGATAATTTTTAATTGTTTTTGAATTTTCTTTAATTTTGCTTATTATCAAAGGAACGGTTTCTTTTTTATTCATAAGAGCGAGAGCGTAATATTTTTTCTTTTTTGCGTCATAATAACTTTCCGCTATTCTGACATTTATTAAATCATGCTGCGCTTCCACTAAAGTATTGTCTTCTAATGTTGAGTTTTTCTCTACGCCTTTAGAATTCTGTATAAATCTTTGTTGCGCTTTAGTATCCATTTTTACCGTCATACCAAAAACTCTCGATAACGAGGTAAACGCGTTA
>NZ_SJDU01000342.1 GCF_005518285.1 Brachyspira catarrhinii
TTTCTAATAACTTTAGTTGTTAGAATATATAAACGGAACAATTTTTATTTAGATTAAAAAATTAATAAGCGGGGTTTTAACGCCTCGCTTTTTTATTTTATAATTTTAAAAAACATTATGAACGAATTCTTTAATCGCGTTTCCGTTAATATTAATCTGCTCTCCGTTTATCGTAAAATATCCCGTGAGAAGTCCGCAGGAAATTCGACTATTCATTTTAGCGAAACTTCCGAAAGAATCCAATTTTTCATCGCTTTTAATGGAATAAACGAAACTAAAGCCCGATTCTTTCGAGTAAAAATCCGTTCTGTCGTTATATTCATGCGAGATAAAATCGTCAAAAACGAACCATCTATTATTATACAGAAATTTTACTATTTTTGAATTTTGCGACTCTGGTTTTGAATCGTAAATAAAAACGGAAACTGGTTTGATAGAATATGGAATATAAACGAGTCCGACAATCATATTATGATTATATCTTGACGGAATTCTTCCAACCGTATTAACGGCTAAAACAGAGCTTGTGAAATTAATTATATTTTCGCTGCCAGGAACAGTCAAATAACCTCTCGGATAACCGAAATAATAATTCGCCATATAAAGCCCTCTGTTGTTTTTCCAATTAATCATAGCGGCGCTAAAATTTGTAAATCTAAAATTGAGTTTTGATTCTACAAAATTCGTAATCGCCGTTTCAAAATTAATCGAAGCGTTGTAAAGGCTTGGAATTTCCAAATTTAATTGAGAATTCGTTCTATTAAATTGCGCTCTCACAAAATTATCGTAATAATCCAAAAAATTTTTATTTTCTTCTTTGAGATAAAAATTTTGATTATCGCCGTCAATCAAATTAAAAGCGTTGTAAGAAAAATATCTTTTTAAACCGTATTTGTAGAGTTTCCATAAAACTATATGATTGTCATGGAATAAATATAAATATAAAGTTTCTTTCATACTATCGTTTATTGGAATCGATTTTGGAATATTCGTAAAAACTCCCGTATAATAGACTCCTCGCTCGTTCATAATATTATCTCCGCTTATGGTTGGAGTATTGCTTTTCATAAAAGATTTACTCGGAACTACATTGTAAGGCAAATAAATTGAAAGAAAAATAATAATCGCGAGAATAAATAGAATAAAACCTATAATAATATATTTTTTTATATAACTTGAAGAATATTCGTAATAATCGTCTTTTTCTATAAGTTTTTTCTTTAGCATAATCAATTATTATTGGTTTCCTCGTTATTTTCGTTTTTATCGTCTTTATTGTTTAATTCTTTTTCTTTTTCAATATCGGCTCTGACTTCTTCTTCCGTTCTACTTTCTATGGAAGAATCCAATAATTTATTTAAAGAGAATAAAGCCACTTCGATTTCATCGTCTTCTGGAATTCTTGTCGTAATTTTTTGAAGTAAAAGCCCGGGCAAAATAGCCAAACGCATCAAAGGAAAATTATAAAATCTGAAACCTAATTTTAATAATTCGTAAGATATTCCCGAAACGATTGGAAGAAGCGCTATATTTATAATTAAAACCGTAATATTTCCCACGATTTTTGGAGGAATGAAAGAAGAATATATAAAAGAATAAACGAAATAACTAGTAAACATATATAGAAGAATCGAAACGGTTAAAACTAAAAACATAAAAGTAGTTCCGCATCTTGGGTGAATTGTCGTAAAATCTCTTATATTTTCTTTATTCGGATTAAGTCCATGTTCGTAAGCGTTTACAACCATATGTTCCGCTCCATGATATTGAAAAACTCTTTTAATATCTTTGAAAAACGATATAACGAGCAGATAAGCTATGAATATGCATAATTTAATCGCTCCGCGAAGAAGATTAAAAGAAATCACATGACTTTTTTCGTCTATTCCGATAAGATTTACTATAAAATACGGAAGCGCTATAAATAGTCCGACAGCGAAAGCCAGAGAAATAAGCATGCTCAAAGTCATAGCGGCGCTTTGTTTTTTTTCGGAATTTTCTTCTTTTTTATTTTCAATCTCTTCTTCCAATCCCGCGGTATTTGCCGAGAACATTAAAGTTTTATAACCTAATTTCATCATATCTATAAAATTGACAATCCCTCTGAAAAAAATCATTTTGCTTAATTTATTTTTATTTTCTGGAATCCTATATTTTATAAAATCTATTTCATTAGTCGGTTTTCTAACGGAGACAACATAATGGGTTTTATTTCTAAGCATAATCCCTTCGATAACCGCCTGCCCGCCGACTCCTTCTTTTATTCTATTTTCGTCCAATTTATATTTCATTTATTTTATCCTATTTTAATTTTTTATTTTAGTTTTAATTTAAATTAGAATAATGATATATTAAATAATTTATTCTTTCAAGCGATAAATTTTTATTTAATTAAAGTTATGAATTTATAAGTCGATAATTTTAGAAAGATAACAAAACAT
>NZ_SJDU01000343.1 GCF_005518285.1 Brachyspira catarrhinii
TTCCAAAGCCATTTTGCCGCTGAAATCCAAAGCCATTTTACCGCTGAAAACTCTTCCGTCAAATATTTCGTCTTTGTTTCCTTTTATTTTATCTCCTCTCGATTCTTCAACGACATTAATAAACTGCTCTACAAATTCTCTCGTCATATTCTGCCAATATTCCAATTCGTCTTCTCTCGGCTCTCTGAAAGGCGAAAGCGAATCCTTATTTCTTCCGCTTTTTACCGTATACATTTTGACTCCGTATTTATCCATCAAACCCGAAAGATTGATAAATTGAGATATTACGCCAATGCTTCCCGTGAGAGTAGATTCGTTTGCGTATATTTTGTCCGCTATCATTGAAATATAATATCCTCCGCTCGCCGCCATGCTTCTAAATGACGCTATTATCGGTTTTGGATATTTTTCTTTCAAAACTTTCAAATATTTTAAAGCCTCTTCGCAGGAAGTTAAAGCTCCGCCTGGGCTGTCGACTTGCAAAACGATTGCCTTCACATTATCGTCTTTCATATAATATTCAAAATCGTCCATTAAGGCTTCGGTTACGGATTTCGTTTCAATTCCAAAATTTGAAGTTCTTTTTTCATGCGAAATTACTCCGTTTAAATCGACTATCGCTATTCCTTCTCTCGCGGAAACCGACATTGATTTTGTCAAATTGCTTCCTATTCTTATTGTGGAAATATTATTATTCCTTTTTTCTCTTGAAAATATCGTAATTATTCCAATCAAAATGGATAATAAAATAAGTATAGAAAATATTATGAACTTTTTATCCTTTTTTTCTTTTGCCTTATTCTGTTTAAAATAGCTTTTCTCTTCATTAGTTTCTTTTTCTTCTTCGTCAAATTGGAATGGCATATAATTTTTTCCTCCGTGTTATTTATATTATTATTGTTATCGTTATTAATAGTTTCTTCATTATCGTTCGATTTTTCCAAAATATCAATATCGTTTATATATAGCGAAACGAATATAACGGGTTCTCGTCCGATTATTTGCATATATTTTTTTCTTAAGGCTTCTTTCACTTCGTATTTTATAGTCGAAGGAGTTTTTTTATTTCTTGAAAGCAGTTTTTTCACAGATTCCATTGCGGCGTTTATTCCTTCTTTTCTTAATTCTTCCGTTTTTATCAATAAATTTTCCTTCTCTCCGCCTTTATAAATAAAACCTTTGCTTTCCGTGTCGATTTTTATATCGTAATTTCCAGATTGATTTTTTGAAAGAATAACATTTGCGACAACGACTCCGTTTAAAGAAAGTTGCTCTCTATCATGAAAAATGCTTTCTTCCAAATCTCCGACTCCTTTTCCGTCAACATATATATTTCTTATTTCTATCGGTTCGGATAATTTCGCTTCCAAATTTTTATCGATTTCCAAAACATAGCCGTTATAAAGCAAAAAGCCTTTAGTATTGAGTCCGTTTAAACTTTCCACAAGCTTTATATGATTTATTAAATGTCTTTTTTCCCCGTGAATTGGAATAAAATATTTCGGTTTGACTAATCTATACATCAATTTTAAATCTTCGCTCGAAGCATGTCCCGAAACATGAAGTAGCTTTTTATCTTCTCCAACCATTTTTGCGCCCAAATCGAAAAGATTATTTATCATTCTTGTAACAACCATTTCGTTTCCAGGAATAATACTCGAAGAAAAAATTACCATATCTCCGTCTTCAACTTTAATATGTTTATGCGAGCCGAAAGCTATGAGAGATAAAGAAGAATAAGGCTCTCCTTGAGTTCCCGTAGTTATGCAAACTATTTTTTCTCTCGGATATCTGTTTATTTTATCAATCGGAATTACTATATCGTATAGATTTAAATATCCCATTTCTTCGGCAATTTTTGTATATTTGAGCAAACTTCTTCCAGAAAATGTCACATATTTATTATTGACTTTTGCGGCGGTAACCAAATCTTGTATTCTCTCTATACTGCTTGCAAAAACGGCGACAATTATCATTCCGTCTTTATACGAAAACATTGGAATTATCGAATCTTGAACGGCGCTTTCGCTTATAGAAAAGCCTTCTCTTTGGCAGTTGGTGGAATCGGCTAAAAGCAAAAGAACTCCGTTTTCTCCGTATTCGGCGAATTTATAAAGGTCGATAAATCTGTCGGTTGTCGGATTCAAGTCGATTTTGAAATCTCCCGTATGAATTATTATTCCCAAAGGAGTTTTTATGGCGACTCCGACTCCGTCTGGAATGCTGTGATTTACTCTTATAAATTCTATATCGAAATTTATTCCCAATTTTATTTTATTTCTCGGCTCTAATTCGTATATTTTCGTATCTTTAAATTCGTTTTTGTATTCGCTTAATTTCGCTCTTAAAAATGCGGCGGTTAGCCTTGTTCCGTAGATTTTTATATTTGGAAAATTTTGCAAAAAATTATTTGGAAAATTCTGCAAAAAATG
>NZ_SJDU01000344.1 GCF_005518285.1 Brachyspira catarrhinii
TAGAATTAAAAATAAAAAAAGTATTTAAGGATTTAAAAATAAGAAGCGATAAAATAGAAGAACAAACAAAACAGTCGGCAGAAAATGCTAATAAGGCTAAAATTAGCGAATTATTTACAAAAGCGTTAAATGAAGAAGATAAGAAAAAAACAGACGAAGCTATTAAATATTATACCGAATTATTGGAATTGGACAAAAATAATTCGGATGCTTTAAATAACAGAGGAATTTTATATAGCGAAAAATATATGGATAATAAAGGCGAGGAATATTTTAAATTATCTCTAAACGATTATAACAAGACGCTTGATTTAGATAAAAATAATTTATACGCTTTAGTTAATATTGGCGATTTATACGCTGGCAAATATAAAAATAAAAAAGAGGAAGAAGATTTTAAATTATCTTTAGATAGTTATAATAAAGTTCTTACTTTGGAAGAAAATAATTTTTCCGCTCTAATTAATTTAGGTTATTTATATTTTGATAGATATGTAAACAGTAAAGAAGAAAACGATTTTTTATTATCGCTAAATAATTTTAATAAAGTGTTATCTATTTACATTGATAACTCTTCCGCTTTAAGCGGTAGAGGTATTTTATATGGTAATAAATATATAAATACTAAAGATGAAAAATATTTTGAATTATCTTTAAATGATTATAATAAAGCGTTAAGTATAGATAAAAATAATCTAGAAATATTTAATAATATAGGTTTTTTGTATAATGATAAATATACAATTACTAAAGACGAGAAATATTTTGAACTATCTTTAAAATATTTTAATAAAGTATTAGATATAGAAGATAACAATATAAAAACTTTAGATAACATGGGTATTTTATATTACAATAAATATTGTTATACTAAAAGTGAAGAATGTTTTAATTTTTCTTTAAACTATTATAATAGAGCGTTAAACATAAATAAAAATGATTTAGATATTTTAAATCGTAGAATTCGTTTATATTTAGTTAATTATAGAATATCTGGCAATATTGAAAATTTAGAAAAAGCAAGAAAAGATATAGAATTTGGATTAAATTTAGATTGCTTTAATATAGAATTATTAACTACAAAAGGTATTATTTTATTATTTAGCTATAAAAGAGAAAAGAATGCAGAATTATTAAAAGAAACTGAAAAATATTTAAATTACGGTTTAAATAAGAATAGAGAAAATATGCATATAGGCGGGGGATATTATTATTTATCGCTACTATATAAAGAATATTCTCAATTAGAAAATATAGAAGATTCTAAAAAAGAAGAATATAAAAATAAAAGCGAAGAATGTTTAAAAAAATCTAAAGAATTAGGATATGAAAATTTTATTGAAGATTAATATAAATTAGTTAGAATTATGGATATTAAAGATAAACTACCTACAAATTGGAAAGAAGTCAAACTCGGTGATATAGCCGATATAACAATGGGGCAATCTCCAAAATCTCAATTCTACAATAAAGATAAAGAAGGCATGCCATTTTTACAAGGCAGTTCTACTTTTGGGCTTTTAAATCCTTCTTTTGAAATATATTCAAGCGACATTAAAAAAATAGCTGTTAATGGTTCTGTATTAATGAGCGTTCGCGCTCCTGTCGGTGATTTGAATATAGCAAATGCTGATGTATGCATCGGCAGAGGTTTGTGTTCTATAAATGGTAAAAATAAACATTCAAATAAATATATATATTATCTTTTGAATTATTATAAACCTCGCATTATTCATATGCAAAAAGGAACGACATTCGGAGCTATAACTAAAAACGATATTTTAAATTTTGAAGTCATAATAACGGAAGATATAGAAGAACAAAAACGCATTGCCTCTACTCTTTCAAAAATTGATGCATATTTAGAAAACACAATTAAATTAATCGAAGAAAAAGAAAAATTTAAAAGAGGAATAGCGAAAAAATTATTGACTTGTAAGAAAGGCGAAAATGTCCCCGAAGCGAGATTTAAAGGATTTAATGAGGAATGGGAAACTAAAAATTTAATCTCGGTTGCAAATATTAAAAAAGGAGAACAAAGAAATAAATTAGATTTAATTCCAAACGGAAAATATCCTGTGTTAAACGGCGGAATGAATTTTTCAGGTTATTACAATTCATATAATAGAGAAGCAAATACTATAACGATAAGCGAAGGCGGAAATGCAGGATATGTTAATTTTATAAAAGAAAAATTTTGGTCGAGCGGACATTGTTATACTTTACATGATATAAAAATTGATAAACATTTCTTATATCAATGTTTAAAAAATAGCGAGAAAAGATTAATGAAATTACAACTTGGCACTGCGTTAAAAAATATACAGCTATCTGAAATAAAAGAATTCACATTAGATATGCCAAAATCTATTGAAGAACAAAAAGCGATAGGCGAATATTTAAGAAGCGATAGGCGAATATTTA
>NZ_SJDU01000345.1 GCF_005518285.1 Brachyspira catarrhinii
CATTATAAGTAAAATCAATTTTCCTTCGAGTTTTCCGAATAAATATTCTTCCATATCGTAAACTCTCATAGTTTCAAGCAGAATATTTTTTAATTCTTTATCTTCCGCTTTCAAATCGTTTTCCAAATATAAATCTATTTTTGAAGTGGAATAAATATTTTTCGCTTTAATTTTTTCTTTTGAATAATTATTATTTATATATCTCACGGCGTTAAAAGTTTTTTCGTTATTATTTCCAGAATAAATTTGATAATTCTTTTTGGTATTTAAAATATCGTTTAAATTTGCGTTTAGAGAAAGGCTACTTAATATAAAAAGAAAAAGTATGAATATTCTTCTATAGTTTATCATATAATTTATACAATAATTCAAGCGAGCGCGCTAAAAGCTCTAACCGAAGCTATATCAATTCTCAATTGCAATATATATCTTTTTCCGTCTCTTCCAATAGCGTAAGTATATCTGCTTGAAAGAGGCGACAAAGAAGAATTTTGATTTGCATTATTATTTATATTCTGAACGGGTTTTGCCGTTTGAGTTTCAATATTCGGTTTTTGAAGTCTGATAGCCGTATTATTAGAAATACTATTTATAGTCATATTAATACTCCGTTATTTAATATTCTTATAATTATTAACGGAAATATAAAAAAACTCTTTATAATTTTTATATTTTATAAGAAATTTTTTATTGACTAATAATTTATTTTTGTTTATAATAGTCTTAAAATAAAAACATGGAGTATTTCATTATGAAAAACAAATTATTATTTTATTCGTTATTTATTTTTGTATCGCTTTTATTATTTGTATCTTGCGGAGTAAATGCAAGAGAAGAAGCGATATATATTAATGTCGGTCCAGAACCTAAAACTATTGACCCGACATTAAATTCTGCAGTTGACGGAAGCATTTATATTCAGCATGCTTTTGAAGGCTTGGCAACGAGAGATAAAGAAAATAAAATAACGAGCGGCGTTGCGGAAAGGTGGGATATAAGCGAAGACGGTTTAACCTATACTTTCTATATAAGAGAAGATGCAAAATGGTCGGACGGGCAAAAAATAACGGCGGACGATTTCGTTTATTCTTGGAGAAGAGCGGTTAACCCCGATACTGCGGCGGAATACGCTTATCAATTCGAACCCGTTCTTAACGCGATGGATATTAACGCTGGCAAAAAACCAGTGGATTCTTTGGGAGTAAGAGCGATAGACGAAAATACTTTGGAAGTAAAATTGGCTACTCCTACGGCTTATTTTATCGAACTTGCCGCTTTCCCTACATTCTTTCCTTTAAGAGAAGATATTATAGAAGAATACAAAGACGATTGGACTCTATCGCCCGACACATATATTGGAAACGGTCCTTTTATTTTAACGGAAAGAAGAACTGACGATAGACTCGTTATGGAAAAAAATACTAATTATTGGAATGCCGATTCTATAATTCCTCAAAGGCTCGTATTTGTATTGATGCAAAACGAAACGGCGGCAATGGCGGGAGTTAAAGAAGGTTCTATACATTTTGCAAATCATCCTCCTCTATCCGATATAGAAACTTTGCAAAGTGAAGGTTTAATGTATATAACTCCTTATATAGGGACTTATTATTATTGTTTGAATTGGACGAACAGAACATTAAGAGACGCGAGAGTTCGTAAGGCGCTCGCTTTGGCTATAGATAGAAATTATATAGTTAAAGAAGTGTCAAAAGCTGGAGAAGTTCCCGCTACCGCTTGGGTTCCAAACGGAATAAACGATACGGAAGATGCAAACGGAGATTTTAGAAAAGTCGGCGGAGATTATTATAGCGTAAAAGAAGAAGATTTTGAAAAGAATATTGAAGAAGCGAAAAAACTTTTAGCCGAAGCGGGTTATCCAAATGGAAGAGGTTTTCCAGTTATAGAATTTAAATCCAATTCTGGCGTTAATCATATACAAATATTCGAAGCGATTCAGCAAATGTGGAAAGAATATTTGAATATAGATTCTACATTATCGCAAGAAGAATGGGCGACTTTCCAAGATACGAGACAGAATAAAGATTTTGTAGTCGCTCGTCATGGATGGATTGGCGATTATAACGACCCTATGACTTTTTTGGGAGTATTTTTAAGTTATAGCGTTCAAAATAACGGCGGTTATTCAAATAAGGCTTATGACGATAATTTGAGAATCGCCATGTCGACTATAGACCAAAAGGTTAGAATGGAAGCTATGCATAAAGCGGAAGACGTATTGATGGGAGATATGGGACTTATTCCTATTTACTTCTACACAGAACCTCTAATGGTAAGCAAAAAATTATCTGGCGTTGTTTACGACCCTTTAGGCTGGCATAAATTCTTTTACGCTAATTATCAAATAATAAAAGATAAAATTTCTTATAATCATAAAAAGAGAAG
>NZ_SJDU01000346.1 GCF_005518285.1 Brachyspira catarrhinii
GAGAATAGGGCATGGTTATGATTCCCATATATTTGAAAAAAATAGAAAATTAATTTTAGCGGGAATAAAATCTCGCCATTTTATTTACATATTTTCTATTTCTTAAAAAGTTCGTTATGAGAATTTATTATTTTCTGATATATTAACTCCAATTTTATTTTCTCTTCTCTTTCACTATCCCGCTTTTATACGCGTCCAAAAGTTCGGATAAATCGGAAATTCTTTTTGAAAGTTCTTTTCCCGTATCCGTTTCGCCTACCGTGATTCTTTTATTGAATCTTTCAACTATAGTAGTTTTCGGAGAGATTCTAAATCCCGATTCAACGACTTCGGCAAAAGGACGATGTTCCGCTATAATCATCATATTTGAATTTGATATTAAAGTGTATCCGCCGATTCCCGTATTTTTATGATATGCCTTCGACAATCCGCCGTCTATAACGAGCAGTATTCCTTCGCCTTTTATCGGGCTTTCGCCTTTATGAGTTTTTACAGGAACATGCCCGTTTACGATATGCGATTTATTTACATCCAAATTAAATTCTTTCAATATGCTTTTGCAATATTCTTTATGTTCTATATGATAATAATACGGGTTGTAATGTTCTTTATGAGTCGCTTTGTCTTCAATAAAATATCTTTCAAAAGTCGTCATTTTATTTTTTCCAAACAGCGGAGACTTCGGACCGCTCCATAAATACCAGCAGTAATCGAGAGCGTTTAACTGCTCCTCGCTTCCAACTTCGCAGTAAAAAGCCTTTCTCACTTTATCTTCAACTTGTTTCAAATATTTCATTCCCGACAAATACTTTCCGTCAATATAAACATCGTCAAAAGTTCCGTCCTCTTTCGTTGGTATGCAACCATGATAAAGCAAATTGCCGTTGAATATTTTATATATTCCGCCCTTGTCGTAAATATAATTCGTATGTCTTTGCAAAACGGGACTGTTTATAAAAGACGCCGACAGAGTTTGAATCAAAGTATTTTCTTCTTCGGTTAACTCGAACGGTTTTTCGGGATTGATAGTCGGAAAATTTTTATCTTTCAATTCGTAAACCTTATCCTCGATTTTTATCGTTCCGTTTTTATAATCTATTTTATCGAGCAAAATTCTCTCGTCCATTCCATAATTAGGATGTCTTTTTATTAACTGACATTCCAATTTAAATTGAATTATAGAAATCGCTTTATGCATTTTTGCAGCCAAATCTTTATCCACTTCGTCATACATATTTTTATCCAAAGTGTTGGGCTTAAAAACTTCGCAAGGGTCGTCTTTATAAACTTCGTTTGCAAAAGAAGAAAGCGAGCGCAAATTAATTCCGTAGCTATATTCGAGCAAATCGAAATTATTATATCTTATCGCAAGACGCGCCGCATTGGCAACGCAAATCAAACTTCCTTTAGCCGCTCCGAGCCAGTGAATATCATGATTTCCCCAAGCGATGTCGACTTCGTTAAAAGTCATTATGCTTTCCATAACTTTATCGGGATGAGGTCCTCTATCGTAAATATCGCCGACTATATGAAGCCTGTCTACCGAGCATTGACGAATTAGCTGACATAAAGCTATCATAAATTTTTCTTCCGCCGAAAGTTCTATTATAGAATCGATTATCGAAAAATAATAATTTTCTTTATTTTCTTCGTCTCCAGTTTGCAAAAGTTCGTCCAATATGTAGGCAAAATTTGAAGGCATTTTTTTTCTGATTTTTGAGCGAGTATATTTACTTATAACGACTTTGCATATTCTTATTAATCTATAAATCGTTATTCTGCACCAATCGTTAAAATCTTCTCTCTCCGATTTTTGATTTATAAGATTTTTCGTGTCGACTATTAATATTTGAAGTTCCACTCTTTCGTTTTCTGGCAAAGTATTTTTGAATAAAAGTTCAATTTTCTCTCTTATAACGCCAGAAGAAGTTCCGAGCAAATATTCGAAACCTTCCGATTCTCCATGTATGTCGCTCAAAAAATATTCCGTGCCTTTCGGAAGTTGCGAGATTGCCTTTAAGTTTATTATTTCAACGGAAGCGTCGTCAATCGTGGGATAATTTTTTGAAAGAAGCTCCAAATAATCTTTTTTGTCTTTAATATAATTTTCATTTGCCATAAAAAACTCCTCAAATTAAATTTTAAAATTTGAAAAATAAAATTAACTTATATATTTAAGTATATACAAATTTTTAAGTTAATCTATAGTAATGTTTCAATTATTTTATAAAATAACCAAAATTTCTGTTCTTTTGGCTACCTCCCGCTTTCCGCTGATAACAAAGAAAAGTATTATAAATCAAATTCAGCCTAGCGCTTCATTTTAAACTTTTTTCAAGTTTATGTTTACTTACTAATTAAAATATTATTCTATCTGTTTATTAAAAATATCTATTCAA
>NZ_SJDU01000347.1 GCF_005518285.1 Brachyspira catarrhinii
ATATGCGCGGCGTAAAATTAGGCGGCGCTATGGTTTCTCCATATCATGCGAATTTTATCGTAAATTATAAAAACGCTACGGGAAAAGATATTTTATTTTTAATGAAAAAAGTTAAAGAAGAAGTTTATAATCAAAAAGGAATCGTCTTAAAGCCCGAAATAAAAATAATAAGCAATGAAAACGAAAAATTATAAAATTAATTACAATAAAAAACATTTGGAAAATATCGACAAAGCGATTGAAAAAGCGAAATTACTTTACGATAGTTGTATATGCTGCGGACATTTATGCAAAGTAAATAGAAATCAAAATAAAATTGGAAGATGCAAAATTTTTGAAGATAACAATAGTATAAAAGTCGCATCTCGCACTCTGCATTTTGGAGAAGAACCGATGCTTGTCGGAAAAAGCGGAAGCGGAACAATATTTTTTTCAAACTGCAATTTAAACTGCGTATTCTGTCAAAATTATCAAATAAGTTCAAACGGAATTGGAGAGACAATCGACATTGAAACTTTATCGTCATATTTTTTGGAACTCGAAGAAAAAGGAGCTAATAATATAAATTTGGTAAGCGCAAGCCATGTAATTTATCCGATATTGAAAGCTTTGAAAATTGCATTAAACAAAGGATTTAATTTGCCTATAGTTTATAATACCAACGGATACGATACGGAAGAATTATTAGATTGTTTGGACGGAATAGTCGACATTTATTTGCCCGATTTAAAATATTTATTTGACGAAAAAGCGATTAAATATTCTAAAGCGGAAAATTATTTTTCTGTCGCAATTAAAGCGATTGAAATAATGAAAAATCAAGTCGGGGATTTTATTGTTGACGATAACAAAATTGCAAAAAGCGGAATAATAATAAGACATTTGATTTTGCCAAATAATCAATCGGATTCTTACGATATATTGATTGAATTGAAAGAAAGAGGATTTTTGAAGTCGACAATTTCGCTTATGTCTCAATATAATCCCGAATTTAAAGCTAAAAATTTTGACGAAATAAACAGAAAATTATATTTTAAAGAATATAACGATTTGATTAATTACGCATTGGATTTGGGATTTGAAAATATTTTGTCGCAGGAAATGGAAAGCTCGGAAACTTATTTGCCAGATTTTACGAGAGAGATTCCTTTTCAATTTTAATTTTTTAGATTTTGAATATATAAAAAACGCGTAAAAAAGAGTAAAAAACGCTTGACTTTAAAATTAAAATAGCATATAATATTCGATAATTATATCGCGGGGTGGAGCAGTTGGTAGCTCGTTGGGCTCATAACCCAAAGGTCATAGGTTCAAGTCCTGTCCCCGCTAATACGGCGGCGTGGCTCAGGGGGTTAGAGCATGCGGCTCATATCCGCAGTGTCAGAGGTTCAAGTCCTCTCGCCGCTAATTATTTTATAAAAAAGGTAGGTGAGTTAATTTGGTTCGAGTATTCGCTAACGAAGGAGAGCCTGTAGACAGCGTTATTAAAAGATTTCGTAGAGCATGCGAAAACGAAGCTATCTTGCAGGAATTAAAAGAAAAACAATTCTACAAAAAGCCGTCTCTTGAAAAAAAACTTCAAAGAGAAAAAGCGCTTAAAAGAATGAAAAGAAAAATGAAAAAAGAACGAAGATTAGGTTTATTATAATCTAATCGGTCTACTCTTGAAAATATTTATTTTTTATTGTATAATTTTTACAATTTTAAAATAAAAAATATTTTAGAAAAAAGACTATTAATAATTTTTAATATTTTAAGGAGAAAAAATTATGGCAGCAAAACAGCTATTATTTGACGAAGAAGCGAGACGAGCGCTAATGCGAGGAGTCGATTCCTTGGCTAACGCGGTAAAAGTAACTTTAGGACCAAGAGGACGAAATGTGGTAATAGATAAAAAATTCGGTCCTCCGACAATAATAAACGATGGCGTTACAATCGCTAAAGAAATAGAATTGGAAGACCCGTTTGAAAATATGGGCGCTCAAATAGTTAAAGAAGTCGCCACTAAAACGAACGATGTCGCTGGGGACGGAACTACTACCGCTACCGTTTTGGCTCAAGCTATGGTAAAAGAAGGGCTTAAAAATGTAACGAGCGGCGCAAATCCTATGCTTATCAAAAGAGGAATTGAAAAAGCGGTTAATGAAATAGTCGCTCATATAAAATCCGAAGCAAAACAAATCAAAGGCAAAGAAGAAATCGCTCAGGTTGCGACAATCTCCGCAAATAACGATAAAGAGATTGGCGAACTTATAAGCGATGCTATGGAAAAAGTTGGTAAAGAAGGCGTTATAACCGTTGAAGAAGCAAAATCTTTGGAGACTAATTTATCGTTAGTCGAAGGAATGCAATTTGATAGAGGTTATATATCTCCATTAGAGGTTATATATCTCCAT
>NZ_SJDU01000348.1 GCF_005518285.1 Brachyspira catarrhinii
TTGACAAATCTCAAAGAGCCGTTGTCGATAAAACGGTTCACGTTGTCGATAAAACGGTTCAAGTGGAAGAAGACGAAGACGCTTATTCGATAAAAACCGTTGGAATATACGAAAAACCGCTTGACGAATTGGACGCCGTTTTGCATTTCAATTCCGATAAAAATCCATTCATGGCTTATTTCCCTATAAAGAGAGACGAAGATTTATATAATGTAAAAATCGGAAAATATCCGTCTTTTCTTTTTAGAGAAGGCAAAGATACCGTTTACGAAATATACGAAAACGAAGAATCGAATCATGAAACTTGGAATATAGATAAAGTAAAAGCGACTGCCGACAATAATATAGACGCAAGCGAAAGCGCAGAGTATAAAATGGAAGAATTTAATGTTAGCGAAGCGGTAAATTATTTGATTGAAAACGCGGATAAAAAATTTGTAGTTTATGTAAGCAGTATAACGGAGCAAATCGAGGGTTTATATAAGGAATCCAATAATTCTTTCGTTTTGATAAGAATGTTTGATATTTAATTTTGATTTTAATTTATTTTTTATTTTTTAATTAATCCTATAAAAAAAGGAGGAAAAGTAAATATGAGTTTAATTGATTATATAGATAAAGAATCTATAATGATTGATGTTCAAGAGACTAATAAAGATAAACTTCTATCAAAAATGGTGGAAAGACTCGACAGTTGCAAACTTCTCTTAAATAAAGAGGAAGCGGAACATTCTATTATGGCAAGAGAAAAATTAATGAGCACGGGAGTTGGAAACGGAGTGGCAATTCCTCATTCAAAAACAAACGCCGTAAAATCAATAGTCCTTACTATTGCAACGGTTAAAAACGGAATAAATTATAAAGCTCCCGACAATAAAAAAGTTTTCGTTATATTTATGCTTTTATCTCCAAAAGATTCGGCAAGCGATAATTTGAAAGTTCTAACAAGCATTGCGGCGATACTTAGAGATAATAATCATTTTATAGAAAAACTTATTAACGCAGAAAAATCGGACGATATTTTGTCGTTAATCGCAAAAGAGGAAATGAGAGTTCAATGCCGAAAATAACCGTTGAAAAATTTTTGAAGCTTAACGAAAATAGAAATAATTTTTTAAAAGTAAAATGTTTAACGGACTCTATTGGACTTACAAACGAAATAAACAGCTCGGAAGTAAACAGACCAGGGATGGCGTTATTCGGATATTTCAAAGATTTTGTTTTTGAAAGAATACAAATTTTTGGAAAAGGCGAAGGAAATTATGTTTTGACTCTCGCAGAAGAAAATAAGCTCGATATATTTGAAGAATTATTTAAATATAAAATGCCAATATGCATTTTTACTTACAATTTAATTCCGCCAGAATCGTTTTTAGAAATTGCAAAAAAAAATAATGTTTGCGTGATTATAAGCGAACTTAAAACCGCAGATATGGTGAGAAATATAGAAAATTTAACGGAAGAGGAATTTGCCGAGTCGTTTACCGCTCATGGAGTATTTGTCGAAGTTTTCGGAGTTGGAATTTTGATTTTAGGAAAGAGCGGAGTCGGAAAGAGCGAAGCCACTTTGGAATTAATTTCAAAAGGACATAGATTAATATCGGACGATACGGTTGAATTCAAAAAATTAAACGATGGAAGAATAATCGGCAGAAAAAACGAATTCATAAAACATAATATGGAAGTGAGGGGAATCGGAGTTGTCGATATAAGCAGACTTTCGGGCATGAGCGCAATTAGAGATAGAAAGAGATTAGATTTGGTTATAGAACTTGAAAGCTGGAACGATGACGAACAATACGACAGAATGGGACTCGAAGAAAAAACTTATAATATTTTAGAGACAGAAATTCCTTATTTGAAAATTCCAGTTCGAGCGGGAAGAAATATTTGCATTCTAATAGAAACGGCGGCTAAAAATCTTCGTCTAAAAGAAATGGGTTATAACAGCGCAAAAGAATTGAACAAAAATTTAATCACCCAAATAGGAAAAAAGAAATCGGACAATTTAATATAATTATAATTGTAATTTTATTTTCTATATAATATAATACGGACTAAAAAATATTTATTTAAAATATTTAAATTAAAAAATTAGGAAATTAAATTATGTCTACAATAGCGGTGGGAATGAGCGCGGGAGTCGATTCGACTACTACGGCAAAACTTTTGAAAGAGCAAGGAAATAATGTTTTCGGCGTGACAATGCTTCACTGGAACGGAGATACGAGAGCGCCTTTAAGTAATTCTTGCTACGGACCTTATCAGAAAAATATAGTTGAAGAATGCGAAAAATTGGCAAAGCAAATAGGAATAGAATATTTTACATTTAATTTAAGTGATATTTATCAGAAAAAAGTTATCGATTATAATTATATTAAATTGTCCGAT
>NZ_SJDU01000349.1 GCF_005518285.1 Brachyspira catarrhinii
AATGTATATTCACCAGGATATATAACAATGCCTGATAGTTTGTATACACTTATGGAAACTGTAAAAGATCCTAATTTTACATTAGAAACACCATTAAAATCTTATTATATAAACTCATTAGATTTTGGTATAACATTAGGTCTAGCATTTAAAGGATAATTAATATTTGGAGGTAATAATTATGAAAAAAATATATTTGTTATTTTTATTAATAAT
This sequence comes from Brachyspira catarrhinii, assembly GCF_005518285.1. Classification (GTDB taxonomy): domain Bacteria; phylum Spirochaetota; class Brachyspiria; order Brachyspirales; family Brachyspiraceae; genus Brachyspira; species Brachyspira catarrhinii. Next base: position 217 of record NZ_SJDU01000349.1, read on the forward strand.
ATCTATTTTTATGATGTCATGCGGAGGACATTTCTTTAATCCTAGATATTATTATAATAAAAGTGCTTCAGAATCTGAACAAGGAGAAATACCAGATACAGCTCCAGAAAATCCTCCTGAACAGGTACCTGAACATGAAGATCCTTTCAAAAATGGTGATTGGAATGATCCTAATTACGGCGGATATGATGGCAGTAAATTTAAAACTTGGTTATTTAAAGCTAGTTTCCAAAAAGATAAACTTCCTATATACACTTTCTTTGAAGATGATAATAGATACTGGATATCAGGTGTAATGGATTGGAATAATGTTCCTGCTAATTATTATGATGGTAAAGACGGTGAAAATTATGCGGGAAGCATAGTAGGAAATGTTTCAATAACTGGTTTAAAGGTTTATCAGTATGTTGCTAATAACCCTTTATATAGTAAAGAAGGTTATTTAGAGGGAAGATTAGACAGATTTAATTTCTATTCTATAAATGGAAAGGCTTCTGTAGCTACACTTAAACAGTATTTAATAGCAGTAGATACTTATTCTAAATTTATATTTGCCTTTGGAGCTATTACAGAAACACAAAGTGTTGCAGGAGATGAGGTACCTGTTTCATTTAAAGCTGTAGAAAAAGAAGGAGATCGTTCTTTCTTTGAATATGACCCTATAGGTTATGTAAAAGAAGACGGTACTGTTGTGTTATATGAACATTATAGAAAAGAATTTGTGGCAGCACCTACAGAATATCTTCCTAAAATTCACCCTGAATTTGAAAAAATGGCAGAACATAAAGAGAATGGTCAAGGAAGTTCTCCATATTTGAAAGTAGATGTTTCTACAATAGATCCTAGCACTGTATTGAATAATTTCAAAGATAAACAATATGGTATAAGAGATAGACTTACATTGTATACATATAAATTTGACAGTACAGCTAATACTTTAACACTTAAAGCAGAACATTTCTATGATGGTCCTTTATCAACAAAAACATATACATTTAGTAAGATAGCAGGATTAACATCAGCAGAATATATTAGTTCTTCTGGAGAAACTATCATAGTAAATGGTATTGATGATTACAATAAATTAAAAGACGGCGGCAGTTTTGAATATATATTGAATTATAATGATAATGGACCTTTATTCTATTACAGAGCAGCTGGAAAGAATTACACTGAAATAGATAGTACAGGTGATAAGTATGTATTTAGCGGAGATGGTAAATCACTTTATCACTATCTTAAATCAGGTGAATTGGAATCCACATATACTTATGTTTCAGAAAATGGAACAGATCAGGCTACATATAAAAATGGAACATTATCATCTTATACATTAAGATTGGCAACAACTGATAAAAAAGATGATACTTTATTTTGGTCATCAATTTGGGGTAGTACAGCAGATAGTTACGAATCAATACAGGATTATGTTGAAATAAACGGAGGATTTACAGATTATGTTTCTTCTCAAATATTTAAATACAGAGATACTTCTCAATGGACTTCTTCTTATCCATTAGATGATAGTTATAGTCCTGATGGAAGAAGTTTGATATTGAAAACTTACACTTTTTCAAAAGGAGGTACAACTCTAGAAATTAAAGAAGAAACTTGGAATAAACCAAAAGATACTAAAACAACAAGATATAATTTAACTCAAGCTAATGATAAATCAGCTAGTTATACAGGTAATGGAGGAACTATATCATTAGAAATAAATGACAGCGGAAATTTAGTTCAGAATTATACTGTAGTCGGAATAATAGCTTCTTCATTTGTAGATAATGGTCCTATATTCCCAGACAGAGTTAGAGGAGCTGTGTTCAAAAAAGGAGATACTGTATATACATTTAATGAAGATGGTACTTCTCTTACTTTAGAATTTGAATACTGGTTTAATATAGTTAAACATACTTATAAATTAGTACGTTTAGATAATGATATAGCTATGAATTACACTGGTATATATCATGATATAGATTGGTGGACTCAATTGACTCCTTATAAAAGGTTAAGATTAAATAAGGATAGTAATGACAATACTATAGTTTCTAGTACAGAGGGTGGTAGTATAAATGGTCTTGGAAGTGCTGATTCTGATCTTGGTCTTGGTATTGAAGCTTATAGGGTAACTCAGTAAACAGTTTATAATTAAAAAATCAAGCG
>NZ_SJDU01000035.1 GCF_005518285.1 Brachyspira catarrhinii
TTATCTCAATATTAACATTTTTTCTTTTAGCCGTTTTTTCATTTAATTCCATATTCGCTCTTCCTATAACTTTTGGTTTGGCATCCGTTATGACCATGATTACTCTGTTATCGTTTTGAAATTCAAATTTTTCCAAAGCCTGCTGAATCGCTTCATACATCGGCTCGGCTCTGTCTCCGCCTCCGTCCGCATAAAAATATTTCGATTCTCTCACTATTTCGTTTATATTATTGTTGAAGTCTATTTTTTTTGTCAAATATTTATCTTTAGTGTCTCTGTAAAGCAAAAAACCTATTCTCGAATTTGCATTTTTTGAAATTATATTTTCGGCTATAATATTTATTTCGCTTTTTATCGCTCTTAAATAAGGACGCATACTTTCGGTAGTGTCTATAACCATAATCAAATCAAGCGGATTATCGTTATATTTTTTAATTATTTTATGAATATTATCTTTCAAATCGCTATCATTTTGGACTGAACTGTTATTTATATCAACGGATTTTACGGGAGAATTTAATATTTCGTCATAATATTTTTTTTTTTCGTTTTCTCTTTCGATATTATCGTTTAAACTTATTCTTCCGACTATTATCTCATTTGTATTCAATTCTATAAAAGGCGTTTCTTCGTTTATATTTTCGTTGATATTGTTAATGTTATTTTCAGTATCATTATTTATATTATTATTCGTAGGTTTTTCTCCATTATTTATATTATTTCTATTAGTCGCTTCGATTATATAATCTATCGGATAGGTGAAACTTTCTCTATTATTATTAAACACATTGAAAGATAAATATCTGTCGTCTGGCATTTCCTTAAAATATGCTTTTATATAAAGTTTTTTTCCAACCTCTCTATTATAAGTGTCTTCCAAAATTATCGCGCTTCCATCAACATTAATCGTATTTCCGTAAGACGCTCTTATCAATTTATATGCTTCGTTAGTTTTTCCGTCTCGCACATAAAAAGCGTATCTTCCGTTATTTCCGCCCGAATAATACAAATAGAAAGCGTATAAATCTCCCTCTCTTTCGACATTTCTTAAAGTTATTGTCGGGTTTGTCGTATCGTTATTTATTCTGAATACAATTTCGTTTTCGGCGATTATATTTCCGTTTATATCGTAAGATTCGAATATTAAATTTATATTGTTTCTTAATGTAATTTGATTATTAAAATTATTCAAATACAAAGTTTCTGGAATATAAGTTTCAAAGACATAACCTAAACTATCATGCATAGAAGTATTGTTAATATTTATTATCGAATTGGTATTTCTATTAACATACAAATAAGAATAAGAGCCGTTTTCAAGTTTATATTTTAATTTCAATTCCGCAGTTTCGTTTTTCTTTTGTATATATATATGATAGCCTCTTTCGAGTTTATTTACTTCGATATTATTTTGATTAATGTCGTTAATATTAAGTCCAAATCGTCCGCTTTGAGAATATAAATTATTTAAAGCGCCGAACGATACTGCCGATAAAATAATAAATAAATATTTAAGTCTTATTAATCTTTTCATTGTTATACCTCTTTAAAATTATTATCGGATATGCAATCTATAAATATGCATTATTATGTTAATAGTATTATGTTAAAATTGGAAATCTAAAAACAATTAAGGAACATTTATATTTGAAAGTAATTCCTCTATAATCATATCGCTTGTTATATTTTCCGCTTGCGCTTCATAACTTATGCTTATTCTATGTCTTAAAACTTCGTAAGCGACAGCTCTTATATCTTCGGGCATAACAAAACCTCTGCCTTGCATCATAGCGTTCGCTTTAGCCGCTTTCGTTAAATATATTCCAGCTCTCGGAGACGCTCCGTAGTCTATATATTCGCTTTTAAGTTTATAATCGCTCGGATTTCTCGTGCCGTCTATTATATTGATTATATAATCCAATAATCTTTCTTCTATATGAATTTGACTTGCAAGTTTTCTTAACTTTTCTATCGTTTCAATAGTAGTTATTGGATTTGTAGCTTCTGGTTTTGAAGTCGACATATTTTTTATTATGGTTTTTTCCTCGCTTTTATTAGGATATTTGACTATAACTTTAAGCATAAATCTATCTACTTGAGCTTCGGGCAAAGGATAAGTGCCTTCCTGTTCTATTGGGTTTTGAGTGGCAAGAACCAAAAACACATCGGGAAGTTTATAAGTTTTATCTCCAATAGTTACTTGATGTTCTTCCATAGCTTCGAGTAATGCAGATTGAACTTTCGCGGGCGAGCGATTTATTTCATCGGCTAATATTATATTTGAAAAAATCGGTCCCTGTTTCGGCAAGAATACTGAATTTTTTATATCGTAAATTTCAGTTCCTATTATATCCGCGGGAAGCAAATCGGGAGTGAATTGTATTCTCTTAAAAGAAGCGTCTATAGTTCCCGCTAAAGATTTTACCGTTAAAGTTTTCGCAAGCCCTGGAACTCCTTCGAGCAATACATGTCCATCGCATATAATACCTAAAAGAAGTTTATCTATCATATTTTCTTGTCCGACAATTACTTTTTTAATTTCGTCTTTAATGGCGTTTATCACATCCAAAGCCGCTTTTGCCGCTTCCGCTATAGCTTGTAAATCTTTCGATTCTGTCATATTTTTCTCCGTTTTTTCAATTAAAATTTAATTTCAAATTTTTTAAAATATTTTATTTAAGTTCTTTGAGATTTTATCGCTCTATATACAAAAAATACAATCAAAAATATTATCAAACATTCCGTTATCGTGGCGATTAAAAAAGGATAGCCGAAAACTCTTATTTGATATTCTTCCATAATTTCTTCATGAGGAATCAAATTTGCAATATAATTATTATCGTTTCTTATCTCGTAATATCTCGCTTCGAGTTCGGGAATTTTCAATTTTCCTTTTCCAATCGGCTTCAAAGTATAAAATATTCTATATTTTGAAATCGGCGATTCGTTTTCTTTATCCGATAATTCGCTTTCCACTCTTTTATTTACGACTTCAAAATCGCTTATAGCGTTTTCGTTCAAACCTTCGACTTTAAATGTTCCAGCGTCTCCCGTAAATTCCAAAATATATTCTATATTCTGCCATTTATAAATGATTTTTTTATTTATTTTTCCTTCGACAATAATCGTAGAATGAAGAATATTCGAAAATAAAATTAATAGCGAAAAAATATAATATTTCATTGAGAATAGATTATATATAAAAATTCAAAAAATTCAACGGATACATTTAATTTAAGATGTTAATTCCGATAAAAAATCCATAATAAAAAATGTTTAAGATATTTGGAAAATAAATAAGGATATTAAAATGAAAAAAGTCCCCGTATTATTTATTTTAATTTTAGTAGCTCTACTATTAAACACTTGCAGGGAGGGATTTTTAGGCGTTCCCGATTATTTCAGAGGATATTATCAAAGCGATAATCCCATTTTAGACGATAAAACTTATTTACTTATTTATGTCGCTACAGGCTCTTTAACCATATATTTAAGCGAAGACGGAGACACAAATATTACGAGCGACAATATAAAAGAATATGCAAGTATAAGCCCCTACAATATAATAGGTTTAGACTATAATTATACATTTGACACGGGAAGTATGAACGGAACCGTAAACTTCAACGGAAGATATGGCGCCGATGTAAAAATTGAAGAATATAACCCGCCTTTTACAATCAAAACTTATTGCAAAAAAGTAAACTAATACTTATTATTGAATTGTTTTACAAATAACATCTCGCATTTTAAAATAAGGCGAATTATTTTGTTGAAAAGTTATTTTAAGTTGAGAATCGTCTAAAAAAGTTATAGTTCCCGAAAGAACGCCATCTTGAAAACTAATATTTGGATAAGTCCCAGATATTCTATTAGTTCCCGTAGAATCAATCGTATCTCCTGTTAAATTAGTATTAGCAAGAGCAGCCCTACTTGCTGCCGTAACAAATCCTATAGTAATACTTTCAGCCGAATCGACTCTAACGCCTAAAAAAGTGCTACTAGAACTTCCCGCTATTACAGCCACGCTACTATAATAAGTGTTATTAGGTGCTGAAGACTCTGCTAAACCTTGAGCCGCTACAGGAGAAACGCAAGTATATAAAATAATACCGCATATAATAGTTAAAGCAAAAAGAATCAATTTATTCATAAAAAACTCCGCTATCATTTATTAACCTTATTATCGTAATTATTTAAAAATTCCTTAAATATTTTTATGCAAATATTTATTGATTACTCACTCCTTGATGCATAAAGTCTCTCCGATTCTATAATAATCTGGAATTAATTTTCTAAATGTCACTATAACCCTATTGTCGCCTATAAATTCCAAAGTTCCCACTCCTTGACTATTTTGAAAACTATAATAAGGGTCGACTCCAGTTATATTTGTAGCGTTTACCAAAAAATCATTATTAGTATTAATGGCATTCGTAGGAGCGTTGGTATCCGCATACGCCATTCTAAAGCCTCCATCTCCTTCAACATACAAATGTAAAACCCTTCTCTGCAAAGTAGATTGCGTTCCCTTATAAGTTCCAACTCTTGTAGTAGAAAGAGGATTTGCCACAGGAGAAGAACATGACAAAATTATAATAATAAAAATGAATATAAATATATAAAATATTATTTTCAATTTATCCTACCCCAAAATAAATTATTATTATTTTATATTTTTATTGACATAAAACATTTTCCAAACTAAAATAAGGAGTTCTAAGGCTTGTAACACTCACTCTTATAGAAGAAGAATCCGCTACCCTAACGGATGCCGCCAAATTTGCGTTTTGATAATTATAATTTCCCAATTCGCCTGATATATTCGTGAGTGTCGATACAGCAGTGGTATCAGCGGCATCAAATCCTATCTCAAGCGAAGTAGCCGTAAAATTACCAATATATAAAGTAGCGCTTCCTAAAACTGGTTCAATGCTTTGAAATCCGCTTGTTTTTGATAAAGTGGTTTCGTTTGCATCCGTAACAGGCTCAGTTGCAGGAGTCGGACTGCATGCTTGAATAAACGGAGCTATAAACAAAATTAACAAAACCAGATTTTTTAATAATTTTTTCATTGGTTTCTTTTTCATAAAAATCCCCTTTTAAAGTTCGTAATATTAAAATAATAACAAATTTTTAATATTATGTCAACACTTTTTTTAAAAGTTTGTTATTATAATGGAATTATCGGATTTTTTGAAGTTATATTAATGATTTTTTTGACAAATAAAAGCATTTTGTTTATAATAACATCATGGAAAAAAATTATAAAGTAATAGCGAGAAAATACCGTCCGCAAACTTTTGAAGAGGTTATCGGACAAGAACATATAACAAAAACCATCTCAAAAAGCATAGCCCAAAAAAAGATAGCGCATGCTTATTTATTTTCGGGTCCGCATGGAGTTGGAAAAACATCTCTTGCAAGAATTATTGCGAAGGCTTTAAATTGCGTAAACGGTCCCACAGATAAACCCTGCGGAGAATGTCCATCCTGCGTCCAAATAGAAAACGGAACTCCTCTCGATGTCATAGAAATAGACGGAGCGAGCAATAGAGGAATAGAAAATATAAGAACTATAATCGAAAATGTGAGAATATCTCCAGTTTCTGGAAAATATAAAATATATATTATTGACGAAGTTCATCAAATAACGAACGAGGCTTTTAACGCTTTGCTTAAAACTTTGGAAGAGCCTCCTCCTCATGTCGTATTCATACTTGCGACAACGGAAGCGGAAAGAGTATTGCCCACAATAAGAAGTCGTTGCCAGCAATATACTTTTAAATCTTTGAATATCGAAGATTTGGAAAAAATTCTTAAATCAATATTAAGCAAAGAAAATATAGCCTACGAAGACGAAGCGATATTTTTAATTTCAAAACAGGCTCGAGGCTCGGTTAGAGACAGCGAAACTATTTTGGAAAAAATGATTGCCTATACAACGGACAAAAAATTTATAAGCGCCGCAGATGTGATTGCCGTTGTCGGAGGAAATAATTTTAGTTTCGTTAAAGAATTTTTCGATGTTATGATGTCGGGCGATAAAAAAAATTATTTTCTATTTATAAAAAAATTATTCGAGGAAACCGTTGATATTAGGACTTTTACGAATAATTTAATAGAATATATGCGAATAGTTCTTATGATTAAAAGCGGAATTAACGATATAAAACTTCTTGAAATAACGGAAAACGAGAGAGACGATTTGAAAGTTTTTGCAAATAATTATAACGATGAAGAAATTGAAAGAATTTTAGATTATATACTTTCAATCGAAGAGAGAATAAGAAACGCTGCAAATCCAAGAACGATTTTTGAAATGCGGGCGATGGCTCTTTTGAATACGGATAATTTGATTCGTCCGATTGATATAATTTCGGCTTCAAATGTTTCGATTAATAACGAAAGCGAAATTAATTTTGAAGAAGAAAAGAATTTTAATAATTTAAATAATTTGAATATTAATAAAATAGAAAATAAATCTAATTTGGATGTTCCGTTGAATCCAACCGACAAAAGAAGAATATTTTACAATAAAATACTTTCTTATATTGAAACTGAAAGCGCTACAATTTATTCTCTGCTCTCTCAAGGAAATCCGATTGAAAGCAGAGGAGCTACTTTAATCGTGGCACTACCAGAACATATATACGAAATGACTCAAGCGGACAAAAGAATTCCAGATTTAATAGCGAGCGCAATACCAAAATTTACAAAAAATAAAGATGTGGCGATTCAATTTCAAAAAGCTGTTGAAGGCGATATGATAGATAAACTTAAAAGCAGATTGCAAGCTACTCAAGTCGATTCGGATAGTTTATGATAGTCTAACAAATATTTAATTTATAAAAGGAGTTAATATTTATGTGGTTTAATAGATATAATCTAATTGAAGCCGTAAAAAATAACGATATTAATCGAGTAAATTCCATATTGAATAACGGGAAAGCAAATATTAACGCCAAAGATAGAGACGGTTGGACTGCTTTAATATGGGCTTCATGCAAAGGAGATTTAGAAATAGCTAAACTTTTAGTAGAGAGCGGAGCGGATGTTAATGCTAAAGATAATGAAGGTTGGAACGCTTTAATGGAGGCTTCATACGAAGGACATTTAGAAGTAGTCCAATATTTAGTAGAGAAAGGAATTAATAGCGTTAATGTCAAAGATAGAGACGGTTGGACTGCTTTAATGAGAGCCTCATGGAGAGGTTATTCGAAAATAGTTCAATATTTAATAGAAATTGGAGCGGACATTAATATTAAAAATAAAGATGGAAAAACGGCTTTAGATTTGGCGGATACCGAAGAAATAAAAGAAGTATTGAGAAAAGCTGGAGCTAAATAATAATTTAATCTTAAAATTAGGAGATAAAAAATGATAATTTTAAAAGCAATAATTCTAATTACTATTATAATTTTAGTAATAATAACCTGTTCTGCAAATTCGGGGAAAGACACATTCAAAATTAATGTAGATAGTAATGAATATACAATAAACGCTACCAATATTAACAATCAATTTATTAAAGTGGAAATAGACGGTGAGATATATGAAATGACGCCTTTAATGTTTGCCTCATATTCTGGCAACTATGAATTGGCTCAATTTTCAATAAGGAACGGAGCTGATATTAATGCTGAAGACAGTTTTGGATTTACTATTTTAATGTGGGCTTCAAGCGGAGGAAATTTAGAAATGGTTAAACTATTAGTAGAGAATGGAGCGGATATTAACGCTAAAGATTATGAAGGTTTGAGTTCTTTAATGTGGGCTTCAATTGAAGGGCATTTAGAAATAGTCAAATATTTAGTAGAAATTGGAGCAGATGTTAGTATTAAAAGTGAAGATGGAAAAACAGCTTTAGATTTGGCGGATACCGAAGAGATAAAAGAAATATTGAGAAAAGCGGGAGCTAAATAAAATTTTATTAATTTTAGATTACTTAGGTTTTTACAAAACCTAGTAATGACAATTCTTTTTGCATCGTCATTGCGAGTGAAATTAAGCAATCTACTATTTATAAAGTTAAATTTTAAAATCAAATTCTATAAATTAATTACGAAAATTTTATAAATTATTTTTAAAATATTCCTCTAAAATATTATCTTCAATATTTATAGAAATTATTTTTTTACTACTTTTTCCGCCTCTTATTATTTCAATGTCTTTTTTCTTCAAATTAAGTTCTTCGGATAAAAATTCTATAATAGATTTATTCGCTTTGCCGTCAATCGCTTTAGCCGTTATACGAATATAATATATTCCGTTTTCTTTTTTGAAGCTATTCGATTTCGCTCCAGCCGTTACTTTTGCTTCTATATTAATCATCTAACTTCCGTTTTTTAATTGATTATATGCATTAATTATAATATAATATAAGAATTATTTTAATATTAATTGTTAATTATTAATCATGGTATAAAAATATATATGGATAAAGAAAATCAAAGTTTGACTAACGCCGAAGAGACTTCTTACGATAATTTGGAAACGAATTCTATAAGACCGAAAAGTTTTTACGATTTTATTGGGCAGAAAAATATAAAATCAAAATTGAAGGTTTATATAGAAAGCGCCAAAAAGCAGGATGTTTCATTAGACCATATACTTTTTTACGGACCGCCTGGACTTGGAAAAACGACTCTCGCTCAAATAATAGCGAATGAACTCGGAGTAGCCATAAAATCGGTTTCCGCTCCCGTAATAGAGCGTCAGGGAGATTTGGCTTCGATATTAACGACTTTGGGAGAAAAAGATATTCTTTTTATAGATGAAATTCACAGATTAAGAGCCGTAGTCGAAGAGGTTTTATATTCGGCTATGGAAGATTTTTTTGTCGATATAAAAGTTGGAGAAGGAACGAGCGCAAAAAGTTTCAGAGTCAAACTTCCTCGTTTTACTCTTATCGGAGCTACAACAAGAAGCGGACTTTTAAGCAAACCTTTATACGACAGATTTGGTATAGTGGAAAGATTGGAATTTTATACGGAAGAAGATTTGGCAAGTATAGTTAAAAGAAGTTCCGCGTTTTTGAATATAAAAATAACGGATTCGGCATCGGTTTCGATAGCGTCAAGGTCGAGAGGAACGCCAAGAATTGCAAACAGACTTTTAAGAAGAGTATTTGACTTTGCGACTGTTTCAAATGTTATAAAAATAGACGAAGATTTTGCCTGCGATTCTATGGAAAAATTGGGAGTCGATAAAAACGGATTCGAGGCTTTGGATAAACAATATTTAAATGCGATAATTAAACATTATAACGGAGGTCCCGTGGGAATAGACACAATCTCGGTTTCGTTATCGGAACAAATTGAAACGATAGAGGATATTATAGAACCTTATTTGATACAATGCGGTTTTATAAAGCGAACGCCGAAAGGAAGAGTCGCCACAAATAAGGCTTTTTCTTATTTAAATGTTTCAAAAAGATATGACGATAACTATAAAGACGGAAGTTTATTTGTAGATTTATAAATTTATAAAATTATAAAATATAAAAAAGGAGAATTATTATTCAGACTAAAGATATTTTTAATAATACGAAAGAAAACGAATTCGACAGCGAATTGGACAAATATTATATTGACGAAGAAAGTTCGGAAAAAGCGAAAAATATTGCAAATAAATTAGTCGGAAATTTAAATTTCAAAAACGATAATAAAAATATCCAAAAAAAAATAAATAAAAATAAAATCAATAAATATACAAAAAAGAAAATAAAAGTATATAAAAATCCTTATGTAAAATCGAAAAGCAAATTCGTTGGAGGAATAAAGAAATTTTTTAAAGCTTTATATAATTTGACGGGCGGAATAAGAAATTTTTTCAAAATCATAATATCGGCAATTATCAAAAAAGGAAACAACGAAAGAAGCATATTGATATTTTATAACGATGAAGAAAAAGGAATTAGACTTCCGATTAATAATTTTATGATATTATTTTTAATGTTAATATTTTCGGCTTTGGTATATACGGGAATTGACGCATATCATAGACAAAAAAGCGCGGGAGATTTTTATATCGCACTTTCCGAAAGAGAAGCGACAACTTATAAACTTATACAAGATTATAGAAATTCTTTAAATAGATATTCGACAGCGTTAAACGATTATAATAATACTATAAGAAATATATCTTACGGCATAGATTATAACGACAATTATTATATAAGGAATAACGAATCCACAAATATAAATAAAATTTTAAGCGAAGTCGACAGCTATCAAAAAAATATACTTTCTTTTTTGCAAATATCTTCAGTTTTGCATAGAGAGATTCCAACGGGATGGCCAGTCGCTGGAGGTGGAAGAATCTCGAGCGGATTCGGTTCGAGAGAATCTCCTTTCACTAAAGAGAAAAGCTATCATTACGGAGTCGATATCGCGGGACCTTACGGAACTCCGATTTTGGCAGTTGCGGACGTAACTGTGACTTATTCGGGCTGGCGAAACGGCTACGGCTGGTTTGTTATAATTACTCATGCGAACGGCTATCAAACGGCTTACGGACATAATTCTAAACTTTTGGTGAGTAGCGGACAAAAAGTCAAAAGAGGCGAGAGAATAGCGCTTATAGGAAATACGGGAAGAACTACGGGAATTCATTGTCATTTTGAAGTTAGAATAAACGGAGACCATAAAAATCCTATGCCTTATTTGAGCGCAAGGTTTTAATAATTTATAAACTATAAAAAGTCAATGAAAGAACATGATTCCAAAAAAAGATATTTAGGCGAATTTTATACTCCTTTTATATTCGCTAAAAAATCATTAGAATTTATTAATAAAGCGATAAATATCGAAGAATTAAAAAGCGGAAGGTTTAGAATTTGGGATATGGCATGCGGAAAAGGAAATTTGGAATATTATTTGGATAAATCGGTTTATAAATATTTGTATATGTCGACTATAGATAAAGAAGATATAGAATATTGCAAAGTAAAATTCAAAAAAGCCTGCATCTTTCAATACGATTATTTGAATGACGATATAGAATCAAAAAACAAAATATTTAATTATAAAAAAATTCCAAAAAAATTAAAATCCGATTTGGAGAATAAAGAATTGAATTGGCTTATATTCATAAATCCGCCTTACGCTACGAGTCAGGTTGCGGGAACAAATTCAAAAAGCAAAAAAAATGTAAGTTATAGTTCGATAAGAAATATTATGCATGAAAATAAATTGGGCGAAGCATCGAGAGAATTATCCGCTCAATTTATGTTTAGAATTAATAAAGAATTCGTAAACGGCAAAAATATTTATTTGGCGATTTTTTCAAAAACGAATTATATAAAATCGAATAATAACGAAAAATTTAGAGAATATATTTGTAATTATAAATTTATAAACGGATTCGTATTTTCTTCTTCCAATTTTGAAAGCACTTCAAAAACGACTCCGTTTCCAGTAAGTTTTATAATTTGGAAAATATCGAATAAATATAATATAAAAAAAGAAAATATTAACATCCCCGTATTTGACAATGATTGCAAGAAAATCGGAAAAAAGAATTTTACCGTAATAGACAGAAATAAATTATTGAATAAATGGATAAAGAGAGTTCGAAATATTTATACATTCGTTCCTCTTTCTTCGGCGA
>NZ_SJDU01000350.1 GCF_005518285.1 Brachyspira catarrhinii
AGAATATATATATTATTATTATTTTTATTGTTATTATTATGATTATTATTATTATTATTATTATTATTTTCCTCTTCCAAAGGAGTATAATAATAAAATTCTTCGTCTTCGTTAGTTTCGTTAAATTCGTAATTATTTTCGATTCTTCGGCTTCCGCTTCTTATATGGTCGATAGGACATTGCGAGCTTAAATCTACATTTCCTCCAACCGTTAAAGGAGTCGTATTAATGCAAGTATGATTTCTTGGAAGTCCAGATTCTTTGCATATTTCTATTATAAACACATCGTTTGGAACATCCCAATTAAAATTTCTTTTATTTTCCGAAGTTATATAATTCAAATATTGAAAAGTAGCCAAAGCCGTAGTCGCTCCTCCAGTTACATTATTCGGCAAAACATCGTTTCTGTCGCTTCCAATCCAAGTTATAGTCGCTATCTCATCGTTATACGCGGCAAACCAATTGTCTTTATGCTCGCTTGTCGTTCCAGTTTTTGCCGAAAAAGAAGGATAATGAAAATTGTAAGAGTTTGCGCTTCTGTAAGCCGTCCCGCCTTGAGCTATAACTTTTTGTAAAGTCGTATTCAAAAAATAATAAGAAGACGGGGAAGTTCCGCTTATTTTATGAGGAGTTCTATCGGCTAAAGCCGTAACGCTCAATTCCATCCCGTTTATATCCAAGATTTTTGCGACTATATAAGGCTCGTATTTGATTCCGTAATTTGCCAAAGCTCCGTAAGCGGATGCCAAATCCAAAGGACTCATTTCCATAGTTCCAAGTCCAATAGACAAAGCGTTTGGTATATAGGCGTTATCTCCGAAAAATTCTTTAGAATGTTCTATAAAATAAGACAAACCTATATCGTTTAATAATTTTACGGCAATAGTATTTATAGATTTTGCAAGCGCCGTTTCCAATGTCATTTCGCCTCTATATCTTCTATCGTAATTTCTTGGAGAATAAGAAGGTTTTCCGACTCCCTGCGGATAAGTATAATTTGTGTCGATTACCGTTGAAAAAGGTTGCGCTCCTCCCTCGAACGCGTATAAATAAATAAACGGTTTTATTGCGCTTCCTATTTGCCTTTTCGCTTGAACCGCTCTGTTAAATTGATTATTTAAAGTATAACCGTCTCCGCCAATCATTGCGAGTATTCCGCCGTCTTTCGGGTCTATAGAAACCAAAGCTCCTTGATAACTTCTATTTGAAGAGGAAGCTTGAAGTTCTCTTATTTTTTCTTTCATTACCAAATCCGCCGCTCTATAATATCTTTCGTTTACCGTAGTATAAATTCTTAAACCCGATAAAGCGAGTTCGTCCTTATTGAAATAATTTAAAAGTTCCTGCCTCACATATTCGTTTACATAAGGCGTTCTGTTTACCGTCATTTTCCATTGCGAGCCTTTAACTTGCTTGCTAATATTTCTATATTCTCCGTCAAATAATTCCAGCTCTCCTTTCATAGTTTCTCTATCTATAATATTATTTTTCACGAGTCTTGAAAGAATTTGCTCCACTTTTTTTCTGCTGTTATCGGGATTATTGACTATGGAATAATAACTTGGATTTGGGAGCATTCCAACCAATATTGCGTATTCCAATAATCTGCATTGCCTTAAAGGTTTTTGAAAGTAATAATTTGCGGCGGCTTCAAATCCATAATTTCCGTCTCCGAGATAAACCGTGTTAAAATACATAGCTAAAATTTCTTTTTTATTGTATCTGTCTTCTATTTCTTTTGCTGCAAACATTTCAAATAATTTTCTTTCAATTGTTCTTTCGCTTTTCGTAAACAATAATTTTGCAAGCTGTTGGGTGAGAGTAGAGCCTCCTCCGACAATTCTTCGAGACAAAATAGTTTTTATTCCCAAATAAGCCGAACGAAAATAATTGATTCCATGATGCGAGTAAAATCTCTGGTCTTCCATCAAAAGCAAAGTCTGTTCCAAAAGCGGATTAATATCGTCAATATTAACCACTTCGTAAGAAGGAGGCATATATTCTCCGATTAATATATTATTTCTATCGTAAATTCTTGTGGGGGGAGAATCGCCGAAAGGATTGAGAGGATTAAAATATCTTATTCGTTTTTCGTTTCCTCTTATGACAATTATATTATAATATTCTTCGAGCATCGCCATGCTTTGAGTTCTTCTGCCAAGCCAATCTCTATAAATTCCTCCGACAAAAAAAGCGAGTCCAATTCCGCAAATTGCAAATATAAGAAGAATTATAACAAAAATTCCAATTATGAAACTTTTAAATTTAGATTTTTTCTTTATCTTTATATTTTTATTTATATTTTTTTTATTCATTTAAATAAATACCGCATTAATATTGTAAGATAATTATTCTGATTTACATATGATACTATTA
>NZ_SJDU01000351.1 GCF_005518285.1 Brachyspira catarrhinii
TTTAAATTATTTTAAATTATTTTTTATTATTTTTTTAAATTTATTTTAGAAATTTATTTTAAAAAAAAATCTTCAATTATTTCGTTTAATTGATTTTCAATATTTTTCCAATCTTTGCTTAAATCTAAAATTTTAACGGAAAAATCTTTATCTTGGATTTTATAATCAAATTTTTCTTTTTCATATTTATCAATAATTTCGTTAGTTCCAGCATATAGCAGAATTCCCTTTATATTTCCTTTGAATTTTATATTATTCATATAAGCGTATATTTGGTAAAGATGCGATGGTCTTATCATTTCCTTATCTTTATGTTTTATAATAATTTCTTTATAAAATTTCGTGTCGATTATTAAGCATTTTTGTTTATTATAAATCGTTATATCGGTTTTCATATTTGGAATAAAATTAAAATTATAGTTTTTGATTTGCCATTTTATCGGTTTAGGCTCAACTTTAAAATTTTGATAATTAATTTTATAATAATTTAAAACGAATTTTTCATATATTCTATGCATGGTTTTCTTTTCGTTTTTGTCGATATAAAATTTTCCGCTATTTCCATCGGAATTTTTATCTAATATAAAATTGTTATGAATTAATTTGCATATATTTATAATAAATTTATAGTGTATATTATTTCTATGATATTTTAGCGTTTTAAAAGTATTACTACTGATTTTTATATCTTTTATTTTTATGAAATATCTACTCAAAATTATTAATTTATTTTTTAATTCTTCATCCAAATATTTAGAATTTATAAGTTTATCAAGCGTAGATTTTATTATTTGATTGAATAAAATATTTGTGGAAAGAATATCGTATTGACATATTAATCTTTTTTGATTTATAACATTGGTTTTTATAGAATTTGAAAAATCAATTTTGCCTTTCAGCATTGCCAAATCTTCTTCGATTAAAATATAATTTTTATAGAAACCTCTTTTTATAAGTTTATTCAAAAAATAATCCAATATTTTAGCCATTAAATTATAAATATTTTCAAATTTTTCGTCTCCGAATTCTATATCGTTAATTTCGTCAATTATATTCCAAGCATAACAGAGCATATAATATATATTTTTTATAGGTATATTATTCATAAATCAAATATTCAATAATTCTTTTATTTCTTTTTCCGCTTTATCTTCGTTGTCGAACCAATATTCCCTTAAAGTAGGCGCTATTTCATAATTTATAATATCTTCGTAATCTTCTTTATTTAAATTTTTTCTATTGCAAAAATAACTATGTCCGATAGTATAACCTTTTCCTAATGTTTTATCGGTTTTAATCGTTTCGTTTAACTTTGTAAATTTTTCGATTATTTTATTTATCAAATCTTTATCAATATTTTTACTTTCCAAATCTTCTCTAAATTGAGGTTTATTAAAAGCTGGCTCTAAATCTATAAATACAAATCTTCTTCTTAAAGCGTAATCCAACATTGCCAAACTTCTATCGGCGGTATTCATTAAACCGATTATATAAAGATTTTCTGGGACGGAAAATTTCTCGTTTGTATAGATTAATTCCAAAGCGTATTCCTCGCCTCTTTTATCGTTTTCGATTAACATAAATAATTCGCCAAAAATTTTGCTTATGTTTCCCCTATTTATTTCGTCTATGATTAAAAAATAATCGTTGCCTTCGTCATTTCTTGCATCTTCGCAGAATTTATAAAATACTCCCTCTTTCAATTCAAAACCGTTCTCGTTTGGACGATAACCCATAATAAAATCTTCATAAGAATAACTTTGATGAAATTGTATCATTTTCACTCGCTCGTTATCTTTTTCTCCGATTATAGAATATGCCAATTTTTTTGCAGCGTAAGACTTACCTACTCCAGCCGAACCTTGCAATATGATATTTTTCTTTTCTTTTATTAATTTCTCAAGTTTATTGTATTCTTTATCGGTTATATAAACTTCTTGTAGGAATTTATTTTTATCGTAATTTTCAGTTGGTGGTGGAGGCGGCGGTGGTGGAGGTGGAAATTGCCAAGCTTTATGAGATAATTCTGGAAAATCTTTAATATTAATATTTTTTATATCTTCAAGTAATTTATCGCATAAATTAAGGTATTCTTCCCCATTAGGAAGAGTTTTTATATTTTGATTAAATTTAAATTTTATATATTCCCTATTTTTTTCATCCAAATTTACATACTTAAATGGGCGTATCCAAAACAAACCCATTGTTAAATTCCATTTAACGCCTTTTATATCTTTTGCCAAATCGTAAAATTTAATAAAGGCTTCCCTATTTTCATTAGTATTACTATCAGCATAATTAATAGCGGCTTCAAAAATATTCCATAAATTTTCAATATCGCTTTTTGCTTGCACTCCTTCCGTATCAAAAAA
>NZ_SJDU01000352.1 GCF_005518285.1 Brachyspira catarrhinii
CTCTTATATCGTTCATCCAATGGTTATAAGTGTTAATCCATCTTTCTGGATAAATTTTTATTTGTCCGTTATTAACCACTTTATACGCTTCTTCGGCTAAAGGTTTCATTTTTACAAACCATTGGTCGCTATAATAAGGCTCGACTGGATTATGGCATCTATAACAATGTCCCACTTGATGCTTTATATTTTCTTTTCCCAAAAATGCACCTAAACTCTCCAATTCTTTTATTATCAAATCTCTCGCTTCTTTAACCGTTTTTCCTTGATAATTTTTCGGAGTATTTTCGTTGAATGTTCCATCGGACCCAAGAATATTTATTATTTCCAAATTATGCCTTTGGGCTATCGCAAAGTCGTTCGGGTCATGAGCGGGAGTTATTTTCAAAGCGCCCGTTCCAAAATCTTTATCGACATAAACGTCTTTTATGAGTTTTAATTTTCTGCCGACTATAGGAAGTATTAAAATCGTATTTTCGTCCAAATGAGAATATCTTTCGTCTTCGGGATGAACGGCAATCGCCACATCGGCTAGTATAGTTTCGGGGCGAGTTGTGGCGACTTCGATATGCTCGTCTCTTCCTTCGATTTTATATTTTACATGATATAAAGCTCCCGAAATTTCTTCATGTTCCACTTCATCGTTTGCAAGCGCAGTTCCGCAACTCGGACAATAATTTATTAAATATTTTCCTCTGTATATTAATCCTTGATTATAAAGTTCGACAAAAACCTCTCTAACAGCGTTACTCAATCCTTCGTCAAGCGTAAATCTTTCTCTCTCCCAATCGCATGAGCAACCTATTTTTTCAAGCTGTTTGATTATTATCGAATGATGTTCGTTTGCCACCTCCCAAGTTAATTTGACGAAATCCTCTCTTCCCAAATCATGCTTATTTTTGCCTTCTTTTTTTAGTCTTCTTTCGACTACATTTTGAGTGGCAATTCCAGCATGGTCGGTTCCTGGCATCCATAAAACGCATTTGCCAGACATTCTATGAAATCTAATTAATATATCTTGCAAAGTGTTGTTTAATCCATGTCCCATATGCAAAACGCCCGTGACATTTGGCGGAGGAATAATTATGGAATAAGGCTCTTTGTTTTTATCGATTTCGGCATGAAAAAATCCGCTCTCTTTCCAAAAGCAATATAATTTTTCTTCAATATTTTTAGGATTATAACTACCGCCTAAAGTATGTTTCATTTATTCCCCCAATTTTAAACGAGTTTTAAACATTTAAATAAAAATAATTTTTCATGTATTTTATAATATATAGCGATATTTTTCAATTATTGATTATGAAATTAAATTTTATAATAGATTATTTTATTATTAAATTAATTCAAGGCTATATCCAAAATCATCATTACGGCGAAACCGAATATAAAACCGAAAACTCCAAAGTGATTATGCTCGTCAGCAACCGCTTCGGGAACAAGTTCTTCTATAACGACATAAATCATAGCGCCAGCGGAAAAAGACAAAGCTGCGGGTAAAATCAAAGTCAATTTTGTGACGGTTAATGCTCCGATTACGGCAGCCAAAGGTTCTACCAATCCCGATAGAGAGCCTAACGCAAAAGCTTTTAATTTTGAAAATCCAGAAGTTTTTAACGGCAACGAAACCGCGGCGCCTTCGGGAAAATTTTGCAAACCTATTCCGAGAGTAAGAGCCATAGCTGCGGCTAAAGTTATTCCGCTTTGTCCTATAGAAAAAGCTCCGAAAGTAACTCCGACAGCCAAACCTTCGGGAATATTATGCAATGTTATCGCAAGAAATAATAATATGCTTTTCGATAATTGAACTTTTGGACCTTCTTTTTCTTCATGTCCGTTAACTATATGAATATGAGGCATAACTTTATCCAATATCCAAATAAAAAAACTTCCGAGCAAAAATCCGAAAACGGGAATAATCCATTTAGGCAAATCCATTTTTGAAGATAATTCTATTGATGGAGCGAGCAGAGACCAAAAACTTGCCGCAGTCATTACGCCCGCCGCAAATCCATACATAGTCGCCAAAACTTTAGGTTTGATTTCGGAGAAAAAAATAAACACCAAAGCCGAACCCAAACTCGTAAAAGTCCAAGTTATTATTCCGCCGAATAAAGCTAAAATTACGGGAGAATCAAACATTTATTTTCCTTAAATTAAATTTAAATTAAATTTTTTAACTTACTAAAATAATTATATTTTATTTTTTATTAGTTTCAATATATTTTTTATTTTTATTAATTTAATTGATTTTAATTTAAATTAAACTATTGACATTTTTTATAAAACATGCTATATTTTACTTAAATTAATTGATTGTAATTTGTAATTATCGAAAAAAGGAGAAAAGAAAAATGAGCGGATGTAAATTCT
>NZ_SJDU01000353.1 GCF_005518285.1 Brachyspira catarrhinii
CCCGTTAAAAATATTAGGCTTGTTAAAAATATTATTATTCTTTTTGTCATTTGTTTTCTCCTTTTTTCTTTTTTAATTATCTCACAATATCGAAACTAACTTCCGCATCTCCCGTAGAATTGAAAATCTCCACGCCAGAAGTTATTTTTCCGATTTTTTGCATTGAAAATCTCTCGCCGTTTTGCTTATACATAATCACAAAACTTCTTCTTGGAGGATAGTAGATTATATCCCCCACTTCGTAGCCCGTGTTTCTCACATTATCGGTAGGCAAAGCGCTGTCGAAACGATAGCACATTTCCCTGCCGTATAAATCCATCATTGGAAGCGTCATAGGAAGCATTTCTACTAAAGCTCGCGTTGTCGCGTTGTCTTCCAAAGTAGCCATAAGTTCTCTTCCGTTTACCGTTATTTTCATTTGTCTCATATTGTTTCCTTGAGCGTTAACCTCTACGATTTCGCATGATAATGTAATTAACGCTAATAATAAAATTATTTTTTTAGTCATTTTTCTCTCCTTTTTTAGTTTTTAATTATTTTTTCATTTTACGATTATCTATCGTTATATTCTTCGTCCGTCACTTTTTCCATCCAAACTACGCCAGAACCGTTTGAGACGCCCGTTATTGCGGCATGTTTCATATAATGATTAGGCGAAGCTCCATGCCAATGTTTTACATTAGGCGGACAATACAAAACATCTCCCGCTCTAAACTCTTGAATCGGTTTGTCCTCTTCTTGCATTAGTCCTATTCCTTCAAGGACTATCAAATGCTGTCCCGCTGGATGAGTATGCCAAGCGCTTCTTGCTCCAGCCTGAAATGTCACATAAGATATTGAAAAATGAGACGAACTATTTGGTAGAGTTATCCTTTCCACTTCAACATCTCCCGTAAAGTATTCTTCCGAGCCTTTAGATTTCTGCCCCGAACCGTTTATTGTCAAAGAAGTTTCTAAAGGCGGAGCGGGATAATTATTTTCCGTATTACTCGAACATGCAACCGCCGTCATAATTATCATTGACAATACATTTAAAATTTTGAACATCTTTATTCTCCTTTGCCATAGGCATTTTTAATTATTTATTTGGATTTTAATATATTAAGAAAATCATAGCAAATACTTTTTTGTTATATCTAGTTATACTTGAAAAGCATAACTATTTATGATATTATAATTAATAAAAAGGACATAAATGGAATTCAGAGCTTTAAAATATTTCTTAATAGCGGCAAAAGAAGGAAGCATAACGAAAGCCGCTAATCGTCTCGGTTTGACTCAACCTAATCTCTCGAGGCAAATAAACATACTTGAAAGAGATATTGGCAAAAAACTTTTTACTCGCAGTAATTATAAAATCGAATTGACAAGCGAAGGCGTTTTACTCAAAAAGAGAGCCGAAGAAATAATGGATATGGTCGATAAGACGAGAGCCGAATTCAAATCGAGCGACAATATAATAGCGGGAGATATTTATATCGGAACGGCGGAAACGGAATCTTCGATAGAATTAATTTCAAAAATAATAAAAGATATACAAAAAGATTATCCTAATATAATGTATCATATCTATAGCGGAATTTACGGAGATGTTATTGAAAGGCTCGATAAAGGACTTCTCGATTTTGGAATTCTAATTGAACCAGCGGATTTGTCGTTATACGATTATATCGACATTCCGACTAACGAGGTTTGGGGAATATTGGCAAGGAGAGATTCTAAAATTGCCAAAAAGAAGTTTATCGAAAAAAAAGATTTGATTAATTTGCCCATAATTCTTCCGACTACTATCGCAAAAAATAAATCTCATAATAATAAATTTTTGCAATGGTTCGATGACGATATTGAAAAATTGAATATAGTTTTAACGAGAAATTTAATTTATAGCTCGATTGTTATGGTTAAAGAAGGAATTGGATATTCTCTAACGCTTAATAATATAAATACCGAAAAAGTTTGTTTTATTCCGCTAAAGCCGAAACTCAAACCGAAAACAAATATAATTTGGAAAAAGAATCAAATATTTTCTCCCGCAAGCAAAATATTTTTAGATAAACTTTATAAAAATTTTTTAGCAAACGATTAATTTAATATCGTTTTAGAATAATAATTAAATATTTTTTAAATAATAACCGCGTTTAATTATAAATAAAGATTGCCCCGCAGAATTACGAGACAACCTTTAAACTTAAGGATTAAATATGAAAAATTTTTTAACTTTTATCTATATTATTTTATTTTCAATTTTTATTTTAAAGTCTTCATATCTATCACATATCTGAATTTTGCTTTTCCTGTCGTTAATTTTTCGTAGGCTTCGTCTATTTGATTTGCAGATATTATCTCCGTTTCTGGATATATTTTAT
>NZ_SJDU01000354.1 GCF_005518285.1 Brachyspira catarrhinii
CCCTAGAAGTATTACGTGATTTTCTGCCCCTTACCCTCGTTGCTACTCTCCTTTTTTTCGTGGGAACCGCTTTAGGGCCCTCAGTGATGGTGTTTTGTAATTTATATGCTCCTCTTGCATTTGTGTCTCTACTTCTTGTTCGCCTGGAGGGAACTTCTTCATTTGTATTAGCATGGTTCACTTCAGTCCTTCCTTCCAACTCACTCTTTTTTTGCTGTAAACGATTCTCTGCCGCCAGTTCATTGAAACTATTGAATATATCCTTTAGAGATTCCGGGATGAATAAATCACCTATTAAAGCAGCTTGACGATCTGGTGGAACTAAAGTAAGCAATTGGGTAACGACGCTTACGAGCTTCATAACATCTTCTTCCGTTGGAGCTGGTGGGACTAATAACTGTGTACAATCCATTTTTCTCATGAGCATTTCGGTAGCTCTCTTCTTGTCTTTCTCGGGCAATCTTCCTATTATTATAGCAATAGATTTGTATAGTTGCTTTCTATTGTCTAACAGCTTGTTATTCTGTAGCATCAAATCTATGGCAGCCTGACTTGCTTCTTGTGAAGAGAGCATACCATTTCCAATCGAATCAAACCTTTCCTTAACCATCTTCGCAGCAGGCAAAATTACCTCAGCACTGGAGTCAGAAGATACGCTGGAATCTTCTGCGCTAGAATCAAGACCATACGGCCTACCGGTTGTGAGAGATTCCATGGGCCTTATGACATATCCTGGAAAGAGTAGCTCATCAGACTTACGTTTACTCTCTATATCAATATCTACATCAGGAGCAATCATTTCAATAAACAGCCGACATACATCCCAGACGCTATAAGCTGTACGTGCTTTTACCGTCAGATTCTTGGCTGTTTCAATGTCGTCCATTTTGGTTTTCTTTTACCAGTATTGTTCGTTTGATAATGTATTCTTGCTTATTACATTATAAAATCTGTGCAGATCACATGTCAAAACAACTTTTTATCACAAGATAGTACCGCAAAACGAACCTGCGGGCCGTCTAAAAATTAAGGAAAAGCAGCAAAGGTGCATTTTTAAAATATGAAATGAAGATACCGCAGTACCAATTATTTTCGCAGTACAAATAATGCGCGGCCGGTGCATTTTTCGAAAGAACGCGAGACAAACAGGACAATTAAAGTTAGTTTTTCGAGTTAGCGTGTTTGAATACTGCAAGATACAAGATAAATAGAGTAGTTGAAACTAGATATCAATTGCACACAAGATCGGCGCTAAGCATGCCACAATTTGATATATTATGTAAAACACCACCTAAGGTGCTTGTTCGTCAGTTTGTGGAAAGGTTTGAAAGACCTTCAGGTGAGAAAATAGCATTATGTGCTGCTGAACTAACCTATTTATGTTGGATGATTACACATAACGGAACAGCAATCAAGAGAGCCACATTCATGAGCTATAATACTATCATAAGCAATTCGCTGAGTTTCGATATTGTCAATAAATCACTCCAGTTTAAATACAAGACGCAAAAAGCAACAATTCTGGAAGCCTCATTAAAGAAATTGATTCCTGCTTGGGAATTTACAATTATTCCTTACTATGGACAAAAACATCAATCTGATATCACTGATATTGTAAGTAGTTTGCAATTACAGTTCGAATCATCGGAAGAAGCAGATAAGGGAAATAGCCACAGTAAAAAAATGCTTAAAGCACTTCTAAGTGAGGGTGAAAGCATCTGGGAGATCACTGAGAAAATACTAAATTCGTTTGAGTATACTTCGAGATTTACAAAAACAAAAACTTTATACCAATTCCTCTTCCTAGCTACTTTCATCAATTGTGGAAGATTCAGCGATATTAAGAACGTTGATCCGAAATCATTTAAATTAGTCCAAAATAAGTATCTGGGAGTAATAATCCAGTGTTTAGTGACAGAGACAAAGACAAGCGTTAGTAGGCACATATACTTCTTTAGCGCAAGGGGTAGGATCGATCCACTTGTATATTTGGATGAATTTTTGAGGAATTCTGAACCAGTCCTAAAACGAGTAAATAGGACCGGCAATTCTTCAAGCAATAAACAGGAATACCAATTATTAAAAGATAACTTAGTCAGATCGTACAATAAAGCTTTGAAGAAAAATGCGCCTTATTCAATCTTTGCTATAAAAAATGGCCCAAAATCTCACATTGGAAGACATTTGATGACCTCATTTCTTTCAATGAAGGGCCTAACGGAGTTGACTAATGTTGTGGGAAATTGGAGCGATAAGCGTGCTTCTGCCGTGGCCAGGACAACGTATACTCATCAGATAACAGCAATACCTGATCACTACTTCGCACTAGTTTCTCGGTACTATGCA
>NZ_SJDU01000355.1 GCF_005518285.1 Brachyspira catarrhinii
TTAAATTAACTTTAAACTTTAAAGCATACCATTGGATTAAATAAAGATTAATTTATATTGATAAGAATAGATAAGAAATGTAAAAAGGCATCGTATTTAATGCGGTGTCTTTTTTTATTCTTAAAATCAATTCGTTAAAAATAGTAAAATTTTTTTAAAAAATATATAATAAAACAATGAATAATTACATTAAAAATATAGAAGAATTAAGTAAAAATAAATACAATTTAAGAGCAATCCAAAAACTTAAAAATTATCAAATAAAAAACGATTCATACAAAATAAAATTAACTAAAGATAATCTGATAACCGTTATTTATAATGATAAACCTTTAACTTCCGCTTACGCTCCAATCGAAGAAGCGAAAAGATTAATAAATCAAAATGTAAAAGAAAGTTCGAGCCATATTGGAATATTTTTGTCGATTGCTTCTTTTTATCATATAGATTATTTTTTATCTTTAAACGAAAAGAGCGAGGCGATAATAATAGAAAAAGATATTGAAATCGTAAAACTCGTTTTTGAAAATATAGAATCAAAAAATCTAAAAAGAGTAATTATATTATTAGACGAAAAAATCGAAGATATAATTTCTTTTTTCAATTTTTATATAGCAGAAGAAGATATTAAAAAAATAATTTATATAAGGCATATAAGAGCCGCAAATATAAACGCGGAAAATAAAAATTATTACGACAATATTCACGCCGTTTTGATAAATAATATAAAAGAAAAATTAATGTCGCTTACTTCAAATTATTATTTCGCGCCGATTTGGGCAAGAAATATAATTTATAATTTGAGATTAAATAAAGGCTATTCTATTAAAACTTACAAAAATATTTTAAATAAAAAAATTCCTCTGCTTTTAATATCAGCGGGAGCTTCGATTGATAATTATATTGAAAAAATAAAAGAACTTTCAAAAACTCATTTTATTTTGGCTCTGTCGCATGCTTTCAATACTTTAATAAAAAACGATATAAAAGCTGACGCGATAGTTTCCACTGACGGAGGATTTTATTCTTCGATTCATATAATCGATTCTATAAAAAACGATATTCCGATATTTACCACTCACACGACTTATCCTTTCCCTCTTACAAATATTGATAAAAGTCGAATATTTTATTTTTCGCATAATGAAAGTTTTGAGAAAATTATTTATCCAAGCGATAATGCAAATAATATTTATTTTCCAATGGAAGGAAGCGTCATAATGCCCGCCTTGAGAATTGCAAATTTTCTTAATCCAAAATATATAATTCTTGCAGGTTGCGATTTTTGTCATTTGAACGATAAAAGCCATTCTATATATTCCAACGCCGTAGCTTTAGATTTTTTAATTAGCGGTAAATTAAAAACTTCTGAAAATTTGAAATATAAAAGATTAAACGATAATCAAAATATAGAATGCTACGATAATATTTTAAGAAAATCGTCCGCTTCGCTTATAAGTTATAAGTCGCATTTTGAAACTTTGGCAAACGAAATTATAAAAGAAACCGAAATTTTTAATTTGACTAAAGAATCTGCAAAAATAGAAAATGTAAAAATATTTAATAACATTTCTAATGATACGAATAAAAACATAACTATAAATAATTATATTGAAGAAACTATAAACGAAGAATTATTTATAAAAAAATTAGCGTCTTTTATAGAAAATATAAATAACGAAATTGACGAAAATTTTGCAAATATGATTTCGCCTTATCATGTTTCGGCATTAAAAGAAAATAAAATCTCAAAAGAAGAATTTAAAGAATATATAATTAAATGGCATAACGAAATAAAAATAATTTTAAATAAATTTTAAAAATAAAAAAGAGGCTAAATAGAAATTAACCTCTTAATTTTAAAAATCTATAATTATTTAATTTAATCTCTTCTTCTGTTTGCAAGCAAGATTAGCCGAATAAGAGATAAAACCGAAGTAACCGCGGCGGCGACATAGGTTAAAGCGGCAGCTTTCAATACTTTTTTTGCTCCGTCAAGTTCTTCCGCATCCAAAAATCCGCCCTTGTCTAAAATTTTTATCGCCCTGTTCGAAGCGTCAAATTCAACGGGTAAAGTTATTAATGAAAAGAAAACCGCAAATGCGAATAATATTATTCCAATCATCATAATCGTTTGCGAAAAACTGCCCGCTCCTCCAATCATTATTCCGATTAAAACCAAGAAAGGTCCGAATTGGTCTCCGAGCGCGCATAAAGGATAAAAACCGTTTCGCAAAGTTAAAGGCGTATATCCTCTGTCATGTTGTATTGCATGTCCAACTTCATGAGCCGCTATTCCCAAAGCCGCCACATCCGTTCCGTTATAAACTCCGCTGGACAGTCT
>NZ_SJDU01000356.1 GCF_005518285.1 Brachyspira catarrhinii
CGGGAATAAATTTTGAAGCGTCAAAACCGAGTAAAGCTCCCATATAAAGCATTCCTTCGTATCCAAAATTATTGTCTATATCTGGTCCGAAAGATTTTATTTTATCAAAACTTTCTTTTCCGTTTTGCATGCATTCTATAGCTTCGGCGTATAATTCGCTCGCTTTATATTGAAAAAACGGAATTAATCTGTCGTAATTTTCACTTGGCGCTTCTTTCGATAAATCTTCCAAAACCCAACTTAATCTTAAAGAACATAAAGCTTTTTTCAATGTCGGAGCGATTTCCTTATCATGATACAAATATCCGTCCAAAGCCAAAAAATAACTTGCAGCTCCAGAATATAAATCTCTATTCGCTTCAAAATTAACATTAAGCCCAAA
Source organism: Brachyspira catarrhinii (assembly GCF_005518285.1). Lineage (GTDB taxonomy): Bacteria > Spirochaetota > Brachyspiria > Brachyspirales > Brachyspiraceae > Brachyspira > Brachyspira catarrhinii. The sequence continues at coordinate 383 of NZ_SJDU01000356.1, forward strand.
AAATTCTTCCATATATTTTCTTCTTTCGTCTTTCGTATTCAAAATATCGTCAACCGATTTTTTATTAAGAAGCGAAAAGTCCTCGCTAAATGAAGCGTATAAACAATTTGGACAAACCGCCACCACATATATTAAAGGATAAACCGCTCCGTATTTTTTGCTTTTTTCGTAAGTTCTTCGCAAATCGTTTCTAAGTTCTCCCGCTATTAATCTTCCGCCTCCAGTAAGAAGCATTTCATGATAAAATTCGGTTTCGCATACGGGACAAACTCTCGGATTTTTTTCAAAATAAGATACTTTCAATTCTTCGCTCATAAAAATTCCTCTCTTATTAATTTTCTACAATTATTATTTAAACTATAAATTAATTATCGACTTCTTTTATATTTTTCAATATCGCTAATATTTAATTTGCTTATTCTCAATTCTTTAAATAAATCGTTATAATAAACCAAGTAAAAATAAGGATACCTTGCCGATGAGACTTTAATATCTCCTTTGCTCGTTCCAAGCGTTGACAAATCTATAATCTGTTCGTCCATGTATATATATTTACTTCCGTTTTCTTTAGTATAAAAAATTACATTTTGCGACGCATAATCCAAAGCGCAGTCCAAAGAAATTATATTTTCGTCTTCCGTTATTATATTTCCTTCCGTAAAAACTCCGTCATAAAATCTTCTATAATCGATTGAATTTTGATTATCTTTTGGAGTATAAATTATACTAAATCTATTATGAGATTCGTAATTAACGGAATATAAATTTGCGTTCGTCACAATCGAATTATTATCGAAAAATCTAAAAGCCGTATTTGTTTTTCTCGAAGCGTAAAAAATATTGTCCGTTTGATATTCTTTTATATAAACGGCATAACCGTCTTTTTCCGCGACTGGATAAATATTGCCTACTATTTTATTCGTATAAATCAAGTCCGAAAAAAAATTATCTCTATAGAATCTCGAAACATATAAAATTCCTTTATTATCTATAAAAAAAAGAATCGGAGAATTGAAAGCGGAAACAACCAATTTTAAATCGACTATTTTTTGATTTTCATTCAAATCCATCGGATAATTATTGAAATAGCCCGAATTATTATTTGCAAGCCAAATTTTATTATTTTTTAAGTAAGAAATATGAATGTTTTCGGAATTTGTAGCCAAACTTACCAAACTTCCAATTTCCCTATTTTTATCGATAATAGTTCTGTTAAATTTTCCGTCTTTTCCATTAACATAAACGGGAGTTTTCAAAATATTATCGTAATAAACGAAATGAATATTATCTTTGGAATCGGCAAAAATTTCGCTTATATAAGTTTCTTTATTTAACGAAGCGACAGCCCAAGTCGATAGAGATTCAAAACCGCTTAATCTTATATATTCTTTAGACAAAGGCGGAGCGTCTTTTTTTATATCTTTTTCGTATTGTCCGTTTAATATTAAAAATATTGAAAATAAAAAAACAAATATTTTTATTATTATATTACTTATTTTATTTTTTCTTTTTCGTTTTATTTTTTGATTTCTTTTTTCCATCTTCTATTTTAATAACGGATTCGATTCCTTCTTCTTTAGGTCTTATGAATCTGCATTTGATTATATTTCCTTTATCGTCTTTTAACGCTTTTATATGAGAATAATAAAATATGCAATGCTCGATATACGCGTTATTGTCGACTATCGAGCCGTATAAATAACTCACGCCTTTTATAAGAACATTTTGCCCAATTTTCGTAGGATGATTGTCGCTTCCCGTTATATTTACGCCTCGCTCCAAAATAGTTTCTTCGCCGATAAACACATTTCCTCTGATTTGATTTCCAGAATATATTTTAACATTTTTTTCTAAAATAAGTTTTTGTTTTTCCAAACATGAAAGCAAAACATTATCGCCAATAAAAGTATTTTCGCCAAGTTGAATATTTCCTTCGAGTCTCGCTCCCGCAACATTGAAATA
>NZ_SJDU01000357.1 GCF_005518285.1 Brachyspira catarrhinii
ATATTCGTTATGCTCACGGTTTTTGTGGTAATAGAAGATAACGAAAAAGCTTGATTATCCGCTATAATTTTAGCCGCCTCGTTAAAAAGCTGTTTATCCACATTGCCGTCCGCCGCTCCAAAATCCGTTCCTCCAAAAGCCTCGTCAGAACCTTTAAGCAAAGCTTCTATTTCATCTTGAGATAATGCGCCGTCGCTTATCATTATTATTCCTCCTCTTTTAATAAATCTTCTTCGGTTATGTCAGCCTCGCCGTCCATGACTCCCGTAAGTTGAACTGCCATTCTACTGCCCGAAATTCCAGGACGACATAAGAATTTCCTTCTCGTTCCAACCTTGAATATAACTGGGTCGGTTATTTTAGTGTCGGTAAATTTAACTACATCGCCTTTTTGAATATTAAGAATATCCGAAAGAGGCAACTGCATAGAGCCAAGTTCAGCCGAAGTTTCGACATATATATTCTGTAATTTTTCTTTAATAATTTTCAAGTTTTCAATCGTGCTTCCTCTTTTAACCGAAGCATACCAATATTGAGCGGATAATTTTGAAAGTATAGGTTCTATAGTAATATATGGAATACAGAAATTCATCATACCTTCCACATCCGCCACTTTAGTTTCCAAAGTGATTAAAACAACCATATCGTTGGGACTTACCATTTGAGCGAATTGAGGATTAGTTTCTATCGAACCCAAACGCGGTCTTAAATCTATAACATTAGCCCAAGCTTCCCTCAAATTTCCCAATATTCTCACTATTATTCCTTCCATAACGGAAAGCTCTATATCCGTAAGTTCTCTGTTTAGATTTTTAGGACTCTCTCCCGGTCCGCCAAATAATCTGTCTATAATCGTAAAAGTTATAGAAGGGTCGATTTCCAAAATGGAACTTCCTTTAAGAGGGTCCATACTAACCATAGCCAAAGTGGAAGGATTGCTTACGCTTCTAATAAATTCCTCGTAAGTAAGCTGGTCAACGCTCGCAACATGGATTCCAACCAGAGTTCTTAACTGCGCCGATAAAGAAGTAGTGGTAACGCGTGCGAAGTTTTCATGCATCATTTGAAGCGTTCTTATTTGGTCTTTTGAAAATTTATCGGGACGCTTAAAGTCGTAAATTTTTATTTTTCGATGTTCGACTTCAACGCGTTTTGTGTCGATATTATCCAAACTTTTTCCAGACGATATCGCGCTTAATAACGCGTCAATTTCGCTCTGCGATAATACTTCCGTCATACGAATATCCTTAAACTTTTTCCTATTCTATTATTTACAATTAGCTTAATATAAGGTCTACAAACAATACATCGTCTATTTGTCCGTTTCTAAGCATACTGTTTATTTCCCTTTTGATGTCCGCTTTCAACTGTTCTATTCCTTCGTTAGTTCTTAATTGGTCGAAATTATAAGACCTTATTATCGAATAAACTCTGTCTTTTATCATATAAACTCTTTCTGGAAGCTCGACAGCCAATTGTTTAGCGTTTGCCGTATAAGTTAAAACTATGCTAACTTTGACATATCTCGTAACATCCACATCCGCCGTATTTGCGTTAAAATCGGGCGTAATTGGAAAATAAGTCGGAGGCGGCTGTTTTATCATGTCGTCCGCAATTCCGCCTTGAACTCCAGACGCTCTGCCCACGCCTCTTGAAACTACAAAAGCTATAACTCCAGAGATTAAAGCCACTACTAAAATGGCAGCAATAATCATAAGGATTTTTATAACCATAGGGCTTATGGTAAATTTTTTCTTAGGTTTTTCTTCGGCTTGTTCTTCTTCGCCTTCTTCTAATTCTAAATTTTCTTCTTCTGCCATATTATTTCCTCTCTTTAATATAATATTTTAAATTTTTAATATTATATAACGGTAAGACAAATATATCAATTCTTATGTTAACTTAAATAATATATTCACCGCTTTTAATTAAATATCGGTATAGCGAAAAAATACTTAACATATTTTTTGCCTAAATGTAAAAAGCGATTTTTTAATTTTAGAAAATAAAATATAAATATAGATTAATTTTTTGTCATATTGTAAGTATTGCCGTCATAGGATAAAGTTCCTTTGGTATCGCTTTCAAAGTTAACCGTATATTTATCGAAACTATAACTTGTATCGCTATTTTTTGTTAATGCATTTTCACCCCAAACCGACATAGAAATCTCTGCTCCGTCTTTATGTCCCTTAATTGAAGGATAGCCCGATGAACTTACGGAAAAATTTGTTATTTCGCCATCGCCTTCAACAGTCCAATTTCCTATATATTTTGAATCGATTGTTACGGCTGGACTTGTTTTTAAATTACAACTTATAGATAAAACTAATATAAATATTA
>NZ_SJDU01000358.1 GCF_005518285.1 Brachyspira catarrhinii
TGTATTTCTTCATTGCCTTTTCAAAAATTGTGTCTTCTTTTAATAATTGAGACATATCTTCCTCCCTGTTTGATTTTAAAAATAAAATCCAATTTTTTAATTCTTTCCTAATATTAGCGTTTTCATCGAACTTCGGAATTTCCACATAATGCATTTGAATATGGTCGGTTAAAATTTCATTAGTATTTTTTTCTTTTAGCAAATAACAAGTATGCATTCTCTTGTCGTTTTTATCAAATAAAATATCGTCTATTAAATTAATACTTATAACGGGTTTTAATTCAGGATAATCTTCGCCTTTTTTTAAAACATTAGAATAATTTTTGCTCCAATAATAAAGCGTTCGCTCAAAAAAATTTTTAGTAGAATAAGTTTGAATTTCAATTATAACAGTAATTCCATCTTCGGTGACCGCTTTTAGGTCAACGATACTTTCTTTATTTCCTGCTTTCTCAGAGAGATTAAATGGATTAATAATTTCAACCGATTTGAAAGTTGCAAAATTTGAATCAATCATTATGGCGTTTATAAAGCTTAATAATAAATCCTCGTCTCCTTTCAAACCGAAAAAATAACGAATAAAGAAATCGTTTAGTTTTTTCACTTCTTTGATATCATCATTTTTCATGATTATATTATAACAGAAAAATTTTATTTGTCAAATAAATATTATGTTAATATTTATTTTTTGAATTTGAGAGATTGGGGAACGCAATATACAAAAAATGAAATGGCAAACGAATATAAAATATATAAAGTATTTAAGGACTATATATTTGGAGAAAAAACAGTTCATTTAAATCCGTATTTGTATAATATAAGAAATAACGAGAATTTTTTAGAGGATTATTTTATTAAAGAAATAAACGAATTGAAAGATAAAATTAATTGTTATGATAATAGATTAAAAGATTTGAATTGTAAGATTGATAAGGTCGTGGATAGTTTAGCTTGGTGGATACCGATTAGGAAGTGGCGAGATGGGTTTAGGAATAGATTTAGATAAATTTAAAAGATAAGAGCAGACATAATATTTGAATATACTTTTACCACTCATATTAATGAAAAAATAACCTATAATTGACGATAATTATAATAAATGATTTTTACTTATAATAAAAAAATAATATTTTATAATTATAAGTAAAATGGAGTTAGCTATGAGAAAAATTTTATTATTCCTATTTTTAATTTTATTATCAATTAATTCGCTTAACGCTCAAAATATTACAAGGACGAGCGAATATTCTAAAAATTGGGTCAATCGCATAAACCGAAAAACTATAGATATGCAAGGCGCTTTATACGAAGCGATTCCAGGAGGTAATTGGGTTTTGATTTCGGGCAAGTCTCCTTTTTTGCTTATAAAAGAGTATAAATTTTTAGGCGCGCGCTCCGAGTCTCAAGCATATTATTCGCATCAACAACCTATAAGTTTATTTTTCGACAACGCCCCGAGTTTGGGAATAATTATGATAGAGGGATATTCTATAGAAGGCGCTAAAATAACGAGATTTTCAAAATATGTTCCAAGTTATGAAGAAAAATTGGACGCTTGGAAAGAGGACAACGCAGTTTTTACAAACGACAGATGGGTTGCCAACACAAACGCAAATTGGAGAAAATTTCCAGTGCCTCAACCAGAAGATGTCAACTGGGCAAGCGGAGATTACGCAGGCGAATTATATTAATAAATGCAATATATATTCATTATAGCGGTTATATTTTTAGTCATTGCCGTTTTATTTTTTATTACGAATAAACGGACAATTTCTTTCGATAAAGATTGGGTTAATTTAGTAAAAAATAAAAAAGTTTATGCCGATAAAAATTTTGTTTTTCAAAAAGACGGCGAACTGATTATAGACGGGAAAAAGAAATTAAATTTTATAAAAGCGATTTCAAATAATTCTGCGGTTTATAGTCATGGCGATTATATCAATAAATTTATGCTCGTGTTTTCGGGCTATCCTTCAATTAAGGTGACTTTTATGGAAGGTTATATTTCGGAAAACGGAAAACTTTATTATACTTACGCCTATAAAAAATCTTATTACGACAAGCTTCATTTGTGGATGCAAAAAAATGGAGTATTCGAGTCGAAAGAAGTTTGGGTTGCGAAAAAAAATATAAATTGGAAAACTTTTCCCGCTCCGATGTCGAACGATATAAATTGGGAGAAAAGAGCGCCTATTGGAGATTTGATTTAATTTTAATTTAGGCTTGACATTTTTTATTAAATATATTATAATTAATCTAAATTAAAAATTAGTAGAAACCTCATGCAAAATACTATACTATACTATACTATACTATACTATACTATACTATACTATACTAT
>NZ_SJDU01000359.1 GCF_005518285.1 Brachyspira catarrhinii
AATTAGGATTTAGATTTGGACCGAAAGCGTAAGGAAAAATCTTTTTCTTTAATAACAATATAATTCTAATTCACACTTGAACGGGCAGGGAACAACCTTGTCCGTTTTTATTTTGTAGCAAACTGTCATTTTGGATTACTTCGGCTTAGCCTCGTAATGACGGAATAATCATTGTCATTGCGAGATTTGTTTTACAAATCGAGACTTTGCCTACGGCACACAGCGTGAAGTCCGCCTCTGGCGAGCAATCTAAACAGATAACAAGGGGTTTTCCCTAAAGGGCGCAGAAGCGAACCCCTTGCGTTAACATTCAGAAAAATGCATACAATGGGCTAAAGCCACATTGTTATTAGGAAAATTAACGAATTCTAATTAACGACTAATTTTTAATCAATCCTCTTAAAAATCCTTTGATAAAGAAAAACCCGTAAACGAGATGAGATAAAAATATTCCGACTATTTTGCAAAATCCTTTGATTAAAGAAAACGAACTAATCCAACCTCCGATTAAACATATAAAATATAAAATATGCGGAGCGAGTAATAAAAATGTTATTATATTTTCGCTTAAAGCTGGAATTAAATTATTTATTAAAATTGGAAGATTAAAAATTAAAGCTATAGGCGTAAACAAAGTCCACAATAAAAATATCGAAGGAATAAAATAAGAAAGTTCGAATGAGTTTCCGCCGAATTTTTTCACAAAATAACCTCTATGCCATGCGTAGCCTTTAAGCTGTTTGAAATGCCCGAAAAACAAATCTCTTCTATGATGATAAACCAAAGCCTCTGGAGTGTATAATATTTTTTCTTTATCCTTCATTATATTATTGCAAAGAATCGTATCTTCTCCTGGCCAATATTCGCTATCGAATCCGCCGACTTTTTGATAAAGTTCTTTCGTTATAAGAAAATTGCAACTTGGGAAGTCGCTAACAAATTGAACTTTATCGGGAACATATCTCGCTTTATGCTTTCCGCTCATTAACGAAGAACCGTAAATTAGTCCGCTTATTTGTTTTGAAAAATTATCTTTAGGCGAAGTGACGGCTGGTCCTCCAAGCGCTTTTATATTTTTTGTTTCCATAGCTCTTAAAGAATTTGTAAGCCAATCTTTTTCGGGGTAAGTGTCATCGTCCAAAAAAGCTAAAATCTCTCCGTTTGAAATTTCCACTCCTTTCGCTCTTTTCAAGGCTGGAGGCAGTGTTCCCGTTTCTATTATTTTTATTCTTTTATCTTTAAAAATATTTAAATCAATTTCTTCTTCGGAGTAAAAATCTGGCAATATAATGAGTTCAAAATTTTTATAAGTTTGTTCGAGCAAATATTCAGTTTCTTCTTTTATATAATCGTTTATTTTTTTTAAAGGAATTATTATGCTTACAAGAGGATTTGATTTTAATTCTTCAAATAAATCTTTGTAGAATTTCACTATATTTAATCTGTAAAAAATCGCCAATGTGTCTATAAAAGTTTTCCATAGGACATTTAATTTTATAAATCCAAAATGTCTGTTCGGATTTACTATAACGGGAGCTGAAACAATTTTTTTGCCGTTTGAATTGCAGGCGACTAAAACTTCCAAATCGTAAGCGAAAGCCTTTACTAAAATTCTCGGAAAAATATTTATTATGGCTTCTCTTTTGAATAATTTTAATCCCGTTTGAGTGTCTTGTATCGGCAAATGAAAAAATATTTTAACGAACATGAAATATACGAATGAAATTAATTTTCTTATGTTTGAATAATTGACTACGGAATTTTTATGCCTTTTAGAACCGATTACGATATCCGCGTTTTCTTTATTCATTATGTCGAAAAAATTTTTAAGTTGCGAAGGGTCGATTTCCATATCGCCATCGCAGAATATAATATATTTTCCGTTTGCAATTTCGCATGCTCTTTTTAGCGCGTTTCCTTTTCCATGATTTTCTTTTGAATAAACTCCAAAAATATTTTTATTTTCCGCGCATATTTTTTCTATGACTTTTTTTGAATTGTCTTCGCTTCCATCGTCCGAAATAATTATTTCAAAATTTGTTATAAACGGAGAGATTTTTTCTATAAGAATGTTTATATTTTTTTCTATATTTTTTTCTATATTATATACGGGAACTAATATCGAAACCAATTCGTCTATCTTCATAAAATAAAATCTTTAATTTAAATTTTCTACTGTTTTAATTTGTTTGAAATTATTATAATTCAAAATCGAATAAATTGAAATAAAATTTTATTCTATTATACAGGCTTATAAGTTCTTAACCAAATCGTTTATCTTTATAATATCTTTCCACAAATTTTCTACTTTATCTA
>NZ_SJDU01000036.1 GCF_005518285.1 Brachyspira catarrhinii
TTATTATCTATATTCTTTGGGATGTATGCGATTATAACAAAAAATTAAATATTGAATGTATAAGCGATTATTTATTGGAAGAAGCTAAAAATTCCGAAACGAAAGAAAGCGATATTATAAAAGCTATGTCAAAAACTGGCGGAACAGTTTTTAAATTTGAAAACATAAATATTGATAAAAAAATTGATAATCCATTTATTCCCGTAAAAATTTTAAACGAAGCGAGACGAAATATAATAAGCTCGCTTGAAAAAATTTTGATTCAAAATAGAAAAGTAAATTATAATAAAAATATTTTTAACGAAAAAATAGAATATCCTAATACGAATATAAAAGTTGCAATAATAAGCGATATAAACAATAGTAATATAAGAGATAAAAATTACTACAAAATAATTTTATTTCCAAAAACATACAATAACGATATTAAAAAATTTTTTGAAGATAAAAAAATTGACGGAATAATTCTCCCTCATATAACTTTCGATAAAGATATAGAATTAATAAAAAATATAGTTTCAAAAGATATGATAGTTATTTGCAATAATCTCGGACAAATTGAAGCTTTGCTCGGCAAATGCATAATTTGGGCGGGAATTGGAATGAATACGATAAATAATCGGACTGTGGATTTTTTATATAAATTGGGAGTTTCGTTGGTTGTCTCTTCTATTGAAGCGGGAAAAAGATTAAAAAATACAATTTCTATAAAAAACGGATTTATCCCAGCGATGAATTTCGCTTTCTGTCCAAAAAGTATAGCTATTGGCTGCGAAAAATGCAAAGAAAAATATTTAATAGATTTCAAAAATAATGTCGTTATATTCGATTGCGTGACAATGCATAATAAGATAAGTTTTATTCTTGAAAATATAAATAATAAAAGCGGGGAGATTGAAATTTTTATTTGAATAATTATTTTATTATGATTTATATATCAAATCTAATAATATTTTTCCTTGTAATTTATTTTCAGAATTTATAAGAGGTTCAAAAATATTGCATAAATCAAAATTTATTATAGCAATATTCCATGATATAACAGTATTAATTTTATTTGATTCCACATCAAATGCAAAAATATAATCGACATTTAAAAACATTGGATTTTTAGCATATTTTGAACCAAGTCCTAAATATATATCGTCTTTTATAAAATTATGTTTAAAATCTAATTTTTTTAATAAAACATCTATACAATTTATATTGTCATTTTTCAATCCGAGTAATTTTCTTTCATCTTCTTTCAAAGATATATATTTTTCTTTATTTTCCTGCAAAAATACAAAAATCTTAAATTGTTTTGATTCTTTATAATTTTTTCTTTCAATAGAGGCTATAATATCAATATAAATTCTATTTGTATTTCTACCATGTCCCACTAAAATAGGTTTATCTCCTTGAGCATCAGGATAGCTAACCGCTAAAATTTTACATCCTATTTTATTTAATAATAATACGCTTGCATAAGTAATAATATCTTCTTTTGCCGTATTTAGCGATATTGGATATAAATTAATTGGAGTTCCAATACCTGTATTTAGACCATTCAAATAGTTTTTTATAATTTCATGATTCCAACTTATTTCACAAATAATATTTTGATTATAATCGCATAGTTGTAATTTGCAAGAATTAATAAAAATAGATTTATAACTCATACTTTTATATGTTTTCAAAAAAATTATTAAATCATCATCTAATATTTCATATAGTTTTGAATCTACTCTCTTAAAATCTAATTTTATTCCTGTAGCCACTTTAAAAATCTCTAAAGCAAGTTCTTCGTCAAAATTTTTAGAAATAAGATTGTTAAGTTGATTTTTAATATTTTCTGATAATCCATCAAATAAGGCATTATAACTTTCACTTCCAATTTTGTTTTGCCTTTTTATAACAAATTTTGTTATAACATTTTCTAATCCGAACAGTTGATTCATAAAAAATAAAATACCTCTATCTGGGTCCATAGCATGTCCAAAACGATTAATTTTAACAATAATTTTTTCTTGGATTTTCTGAAATCTTGGAGAGTCTACAAAATTATTCTCCAAACTTTTAAATTCCATAATATTAAAATATTTCATTTGTTCTTGTAAAAGATTTTTATAGGCTATACTAAAATCAGTGTATCTCTTCAACTTTTCTAAAATATTTTTAAGAATATCGTATAGTTCTTTATTATAGTTAATGCAAGATAATCGCTCTTCGTTAGTAATAAGTTGTAAAGAATTATTAATTTTCCAATCTATAAAATAAACCACAGTCCCTTGTTTAAGCGTCAGATTAATTTCTTGCAATAAAGTAATTTTATTTCCGCCTCCATGATTTTTAAAAGAATCATTATATAAAGGGCTAATTTTTAATACTGGAATTTTAAATAAACTAGCCCAAAAATATACATCGCTTCTCTGCATCTTATGGTCATCGGTCGGAACAGCCGTAGAATATTCAACCATTAAAATAGGAATTTCTTGTTTTTTTGAAACAATAGTTATTGCAATATCAAAATCTTTTAATTTAGTAATTTTTTTCAATATAGAATCCGATTCTAAAATAGCCCCTCTATTTTTTGTTGGATATATATTTTTTACAATTAAATTTTTATCAATTTCTAAAAGATAACTTTTAAAATCTAATCCTTGTTCTAAACAACCAGAATAAATTCTTATTTCATCTATTTCCATATATTACTCCTTTTGAAAAACCATAATATGTTCTTTTTTGTTTTTAGTCCTATAACTTTGAACAAATGAACGACTTGTTTTATCTAATTCGCTAAAAGAATAATCAATTAATTTCCAATTTAAATTTTTACATATTGGTAATAATTCCTCTTTAGCATTATATATTTCGCCAGAAATTTTACCATCTCCCATTATAAGAACTATAAAGCCTCCATTTTTTAGAATATAATTAGATTGTGTAAATATTTCTAATAAATCATTATTAAATTTTTCTTTTGGCAGTTTAAGACTTGAATATTCTCGTCTTGAACCTATTTCATTTTCCATTGAGAATTTAAAATCATAATTTAGCCAGCACATTCTATGTTTATGGTATAGATAATAGTCATAAGTATTTGGATAAGGCGGGGAAGTTAAAATAAGAGATACTGAATTTTCTTTTATTTTATGAGTAAGTTTTTTTGAATTATATAAAAATACTTTTAAATTTTTATTAGATTTAATATTTGTATTTCTATAAATGTTAATTGCATTTTGAAGTTTTTCACTAAATTTATCAAAAATATATTTTTTATTTAAATATGGTTTTTCTACACTAGCATATCTTGTATCAGAATCTTGATTTGAAGCTATATTGATAATTGAAGAAAAAATAAGATTAAGAAACAATATGTATTTCTTGTTATTTTGAGAATAAATTTTAATTTGTTCTTTTATAGACGATAATGCATCTATACATTCTGGCTTAAACCAATGGTTAATACTTTCGTAATAATAAGGTTTAACTAGATTATACTTTGGGTTAAAATTTTTTAAATACTCTAACTCTTTTTTATCTAAATCTAATAATTTAAATTGCGAGATTAAAATTGCAATAAAATTAATATCGAATCCAACAGCTTCACGATTGTAGACCTTTGATGCTAAAAGTGTTGTTCCGCTTCCGCAAAATGGGTCTAGTATTAGGCTATTTTTATTTGTATATTTATCAATATATTCAAGCGCTAAATCAATAGTAAATTTTGCTGGATAAGGGTGTATTCTATCAAGTTTCCTTAAATTTTCTATATCTAATGATAAAAAATTAGATTGCAAATCTAAAGTCATAGAGTCTTCCTTAAAACTACTATAAAAGAATGATTTTGATTTACATAAAATACACTAGGATAACCAAGTAAAACAAGTTTTCTTCTTTCATTTTGGTCCCATACAATTAAATCATGGTATTTAAATCCAGCTTCCATACCAGCTTGAGCTATATTACTATGTAAATCTATATATGGGATTTTATTTTTAGTATCTCTATAATCTTTTACAACCCAAATATTATAACCATTGGGTTTTATTTTCGAATAAAGTTTTTTCATTATATTTTTTACCGTTTTTATATAACTTTTCAACTCCATGTTTCCTAAATCTTTTTTATGGTTAGAATAAATTCTTGTTGTAGCATTATTATTTATTACAAAAGCCGATTTTTTATGCCTATTGCGTCTATCATCTATCACTTTGTGAATTAAATCAGCATAAGGAGGCGAAGTAAAAGTAAGGGATATGGAATTATCTTCTAATTTATCAATAAGTTTAACACAATCACCTTGAATAATACTATAATTTATATTTTTTGGATTAAATAAATCGCTTTCAATTTCTTTTAATGATTCTAAAGCAATATTATAAAATTCATTAGATAACTCAAAACCAATGGCATTTCTTCCCAATTCCAAAGCGCTTAAAACAGTTGTGCCTGTGCCTAAAAAAGGGTCTAAAACTAAATCGTTTTCTGAAGAATAAATAGATATTATCCTATCGCTTAATTTTTTAGGAAATGTTGCCCCATGTTTTAAAGCATTTTTAGAACGAGGAGAAGACACATCACTCCATACGCTCCTACTATTTTTAGCCCAATCTTGCGTGCTTAACCCATTAAAAGATTTTTTATTTATCAATTTTAATATCCTAAATAACTTTAACACTAATTATAATATATAATTTTAAAAAATGATAGTTTTACAATTTATATAACATTATAATATATATATATATATATATATATATATTATAAATTTACATTTTACTTTATTTTTATTTGAAATAAAAAATCATTATTCAATCTCTAATTTATTTTAGAAAGTCTAATTGTTGCGTCACTTCTGATTTATTTGAATATCTCATACTTATTCATTTCTTCTTATATTTTTCTTATCAATAATTTTCGCTTTTTGAATTTCTTCTTCGGATATATTATTTTTATATATTGTTTGTAGGAATATATTTTTATATTGATAAATTTATTTCTATATATATAATCTAATATAAAATTATATACAATAAAAAAATAGAAACGGTTAAAAAAATGTCGGAAAATTTTATAAATCAAATATATTACGGCGACAATTTGGATGTTATGAACGACAAAATTGCGGATAATTCTATAGATTTAATATATTTAGACCCGCCTTTTAATTCCAATAGAAACTATAATCGCATATATTCTACAAATACTGGAATGCCCGTTCCCGAAGAAGCGATTGCATTTTGCGACGCGTGGGAATTAACGGAAGATAAAATAGAGCAGATAAAACTTTTTACTGAAGAATTGAAAGTGCAAGACAATAACGAAAACTTTGCCAATTTTTGGGAAGCTTGGGTAAAAAACCTTCAATTTCAAAATGAAAAAATATTGTCTTATTTGGTATTTATGGCGAGACGATTAAGAATAATGAAACACAAATTAAAAGACACTGGCTCTTTATTTTTACATTGCGACCCTACGGCAAGCCATTATGTGAAAATAATTTTAGACGGAATATTTGGAGAGAATAATTTTATTAACGAAATAATTTGGTGTTATAATACGGCTGGAAGAGGCAAAAAAAGATTTGCTAAAAAACATGACACTATATTTTTTTACTCTAAAGATAATAGAAAATATTCTTTTTATGGCAAGGCTGTTGCAATTCCTATGAAAGCGGGACGAGAAAGTTTTGGGGGACGGTTAGAAACCGATGAAAAAGGAAGAAAATATAGATTAGTATATGGAACAAAAAATTCTGAAGGAAAAACGAAATATTATAAGTATTATTTAGACGAGGGTAAAATACCAGAGGATTGGTGGGTAGATATAAACGCTATTCAGTCTCAAGATAAAGAAAGATTAGGTTATCCTACTCAAAAACCAGTCGCGTTGCTTGAAAGAATTATAAAAGCTACCACTAAAGAAGGCGATATTGTTTTAGACCCTTTTTGCGGATGCGGGACTACATTAGACGCGTCTCAAAATCTAAAAAGAAAATGGATTGGTATCGATATATGCATGTTGTCTACTACTTTAATTGAAGAGAGATTAAAAAATAATTATAAAATATTGGTAAAAGGCAAAGATTATATAATAGACGGAATACCTATAACTATGGAGCAAGTAAAAGCCTTAATAGAAAAATCGGATAAGAGCAAAAACGAAGGACGCTATCAATTTCAATATTGGGCTATCGAAAAAGTTCAAGGCTTTGCATCCACTAAAAAAAGCGGAGACGGAGGAATTGACGGCTCTATTTATTTTTATAAAGATGAAAATAAAACATTAGGCAGAATGATTTTATCCGTTAAAAGCAATAAAAAACTTCAGGCTTCTTTTATAAGAGATTTAATCGGAACTATGGAAAATAATAACGCGGATATGGCGGGATTAATTTCTTACGCTCCTCCAAGCCAAGATATGTTAAACGAGGCTAAAAAGTCGGGAACATTCAAAATGAAAGACGGATTATTTGCAAATGTGGAATATCCGAGAGTTCAAATATTAACCGCCGAAGAAATATTAAACGGTAAAAAATTTAATTTGCCATACAGCCGATTAATAAAGAAAACTTAAATAAAAACTATTTTAACTTTATAATTTTTTATCTAAATATCTCATACTTATTCATTTCCTCTGCAATTTTCTTATCAATAATTATCGCTTTTTGGATTTCTTCTTCGGATATATTTTCCGTATTCGATTCTTTAGTTTGATAAAGTTTCGCTATTATCAACGACAATCTTTCGGTTTCGGTTGGAGTGAGATTTGTAAATGCGAATCTCAAATTTGGCAAAATTTCTATGAATTTATTTTCTTCGATATTTTTTATCGCTTCGTCTATTTCGTTTATCAAATCGTTATTTATAAAAAGAATATCTCTCGCTATAAAAAATATTCCGTTTAGAAAATAAGCTATCGATTCCGTTTCGGCGGTTTCTAAAAAATTCGATATGATAGATGCGAATTCTTTTGCGTCAATTTTGCCCGATTTATATTTTATAGAAAGACAAACGGCGAATATATGCGAACTGCCGAAAGTATTTTGAATCATAGAATCTATACTCCCGTAAAAAATTTCCTTACAATCCAAATCATCGTTTTCCAAAGTATAAATAAAAAGATTTTTAATATAAATAGAATATTTTAAAGCGCTCTCTTCGTCAAGATTTTTTATCGATTCCATATTTTGAGTAGCCAAAATAAAGCCAAGTTTTGAAAGCGATTTGATTTTAGAAATAATATCTACATTACTAAAAATATTTTCTCTCTCTTTATTTATATTTCCGTTAATTTTTTCAATATTTATAAGATAAGAAAAATTATCCAAAGCCTTGCATAAACTTATAAAATCGTTGTCGCTTAAAATTATATTTTCAATTTCGTTATAATTGTCGATTAAAAAATTATAAAGTCCCATAACGGTAGATTCTATAATCAGTTTTGAAATTTCTTCAGCGTTCAATTTGCTTTTCAATTTGTCTTTTATAAAATTCAAACAAAGCTCTTCAACACTCGTTCCGTAAACCGATTTGTCGATTAGTAAAGCCTCGACTTGACTATTATATTTATACTTCCAAATTTCCCTTGCAAGATTTTTATCTATTTTTTCAATATAATCGGGACCCTTTATAAGTTTGCAAAAATCTATATCTAAAAAACGCATTTTATGAAAGAATTTGCTTTTTTCAAAATGATTTTTATCTTTAATAATATCCAATATCGATTCTGTAGTTTCCGTTTTATCGATTCTTATTCTATGAGTTTTGCAAAGATTTCTAAAATCCAAAACGACTGGCGGAACTATGCTTTTTGACGAAACTTTACCGTTTGCAATTCCCGAAAGTAATTTCATCATAAGCTCGATATTTCCAGTATTTTCCAAACTAATTTCGCCTTTAACGAAAGCGCTTTTTACGGCGTCAATAAGTTCGTAAACTCCAGCGTTATTTTTTCCTCGCAATTTTGCAAGATTAATCGCCATATAATAAGCGTTTATGCAATCGGGAATATTTATATTATAATAATCTCTATTAATTCCCGCGGCTTTTATGATAAAATTTTTAACCGTTTCGGTATACGCGTTTTCGATTAAGTCTTCGTTTAATTTTTTCCAAATATTATTATAAAACGCGGGATATTCGATTCCAGCGATATATCCTTTTCTTTGGTCCGCTTCCTCGAAAGAATAAGGAATTAAATAATTTGAAGAATTCTGAATATTATATTTTTTTAATTTGTTAAATTCTTTTTCTATATTTTCAGAATCTTTTAATTTGTCGATTATTCCTTTTACATGAAAACTTCCCGTTATTACTAAAATTCCATTTGCTTTTTTATCGATAAATTCTTTAATATTTTTTGCCATAAAATATTCGCGGTTTTTAGTTTCAATATCTTCGCTTTCTATAAAACGCATATAATATCCCAACGCGAAAACGCTCTTAATAAAATCTTCGCTATTTTTCAATATTCCTTTTATTTCAAAATCTCTCTCCCAAAATTCCGCAAAACTTTTAAGTCCCGATTTTTTAGTAAGCCTGCTCGTATAATCGTTTACATTGAATTTATTATTGTCTTCATCGTAAATCGAAATCGGTTTTTTGTTTATATTATTTTCAGAATTTTCAATAATAGAACCGAAAGGCATATCTATAAAAGAACAGTTTATTTTTAATTCGTGAGATTTTTTTATTGCGACAAACTCGGGCGAATAATCCAAAAAAGGATAATAACTCCTGCATTTTTCTTTGCTTTTATCAATATAACTCGAATAAATACAAAAAGGAGGGGTCGTGTTTTCGTCAATCATATATTCCATTAAAGAATTCGCATCGCTCGGTCCTTCAATAAGAATATTTTCTGGTTTATAGTCTTCGATTATTTTTTTCAAATGATAAGCGCATGCTGGAGAATGATGCCTAACGGGAAAAAATTTAATATTATTTTGATTTTCGTTAAAACTAATTTCAAAATCATTATCAAAACTGTCTTTTAAATTTTCATTTTGTTTGGGCATTGTTTTTAACTTTTAATTTTAAATACGATTTAATAAATACAGCGGCAATTTCTAAGGGAGAAATCGCCGCCGCTTATTTAATAAAAATAATAAAAAGGAGCGATACTATTTTACTAGTATCTATGCAAATTATACACTATTTTAATAATTTTTTAAACTCATCCGCAAGCAGTTGAACATCCGTTCCGACAATTACTTGAACGGAAGTTTTGCCCGGTTTCAATACTCCTGGAAAATTCTTTTTAATTTCCGCTTCGTTAATAATGCCGTTATCTTTTACTTCCAATCTTAATCTCGTAATGCAATTATCGACATCGACTATATTCTCCGCTCCGCCAAGCAAAGGCAATAATAATTTAGCTTTGTCTAAATAGGAAGAATTTTTACTCGTGAAAATATTTTCGTAATTTTCATTTTCATTGTCTTCTCTGCCAGGAGTTCTTAAATTGAATTTTTTGATGGCAAAATTAAATATCAAGTAATACAGAACGAAGAAAACCAAGCCTTGAACAATAAGCATATACCATTTTACAGCCAAAGGATTTCTTGAAGACAAAACCAAATCTATGAAACCCGCCGAAAATCCAAATCCAGCAATCCATTGCATAGAAGCGGATATTGTTAAAGATATTGCAGTTAGTAAAGCATGAAGCAAATATAAAGCTGGAGCTACAAACATAAAAGAGAATTCTATCGGTTCTGTAACGCCCGTAAAGAAACTTGCAAATCCCGCCGCCAACATTATAGAAGTTATTTCCGCTCTATTTTCTGGTTTCGCATTTTTTATAAACGCAAGACATGCTCCCAAAAGCCCGAACATCATAATCGGAAAGAAACCCGCTTGATACATTCCAGTTTGTCCGACTGTGGCAAGTCCGTCTTCTATAGATTTAGCTCCTCCCAAGAAATTCGGTATATCGTTAATTCCCGCCACATCGAACCAGAATACAGAATTGAGGGCATGATGCAAACCGACTGGAATAAGCAATCTGTTAAAGAATCCGTATATTCCCGCTCCGATTGGTCCTAACCCAATTATAGCTTCTCCAAATTTTACAAGTCCGTTATAAACTACGGGCCAAACAAACATAAGTATTAAAGAAACGATTAACATAACGCCTGAAGTGATTATTGGAACGAATCTTCTTCCGCTAAAAAACGCCAAAAATTTAGGAAGTTCGACATCCCAGAATTTATTATATAAACCTCCCGCTATTAATCCGCAAAGAATTCCTATAAACTGATTGTTGATTTTTGAAAATCCCGCTGGAACTTCCGACAATTCTTTACTTTGAAGCATCGCAACCGTGTTTGGAGAGAGTAAAGTTGTCACAACCAAAAAAGCCACTATTCCCGTAAGAGCCGCCGCTCCGTTTCTATCGTTTGACATTCCGAAAGCGACTCCTATTGCGAAAAGAATCGGCATATTGTCTATAATCGAGCTTCCCGCCTTTATCAAAAAAGCCGCAATCGGACTTCCAGCTCCCCAACCGTTCGGGTCAATCCAATAACCTATTCCCAACAATATAGCGGCCGCTGGCAAAACGGCAACTGGAACCATTAAAGAGTTTCCTATTTTTTGTAAATATTTGAACATTGTAATCCTCCGTTCGTTAAAAATTTTATTATATAATTAGTATATATTTTTATTTTTTATAATCAATACGAAAAATATAAATCTTTATTTTTAATATTTTTTATTATATAATTTGAATAAATTTTATTTGGAGAAAATATTTTATGGCTTTTGTAAATAAAACGGAAATAAGAGTAATCTACGCCGATACGGACCAAATGGGAGTGGTTTATCATTCAAATTATTTAAGATATTTTGAAATAGGAAGAACGGAATTACTTAGAGAACTTGGAATTTCTTATAAAGAGATGGAAGCATGCGGTTTATTTTTGCCCGTTAAAGAAGTTTATATAGATTATAAAATTTCAATAAAATATGACGATGTTATTGTCGTTCATACTTGCATCGACAAATTAAAAAATGTTTCGTTAAGGCTTAAATATGAAATAAGAAATAAAGAAGATTCTAATTTATTATACACTACGGGTTATACTTTGCATCCTTTTATAAACAAAAACGGAGAGATAATTCATCCAGAAAATTATTTATACGATATAATGGCTAAAGGAAAATAGAGGTTTTTATGAAATGGCTTAATGTTTTATTTACGGTTTTATCTTCGGCAAATATGATAGGAGATATTGTCCGAAATAATAAATTGGAAAATAAATCAAAAAAATTAGACAGAAAAATTGGCGAATACGAAAGAGCGATAATAGAAAACGAAAGAGCGATAATAGA
>NZ_SJDU01000360.1 GCF_005518285.1 Brachyspira catarrhinii
ACTAACTTCGACAGGTTTGCGTCATAACCGAATTGAACTATATTTTCAACAGTCGATATTCCTGGATTAATAGGTCTTATCATTTCTATCAAAAATTTTGAAAATTCCGTAGACATTTTGCTTATTCCCACAAAGAAAGTCGCGGGCTTTATACTGCTTAAAGGACTTATTCCTATTCCCGAAATATCTCCCGTCAGATTAACGAGCAGTTTTTCATCGTCTATTCTGCCTCTGTTTTCGGGCGAAAGCAAATACTTAAAATTAATATCGCTTGCCAAAATTCGCATATCGTATTTTATGCTTCTTGCGTTGAAACTTCCCAAATCCAAATTGAGCCAAGGCAAATGAATAGCGCCTCTTCTTGGAGCCGTTCCGTTAGATATTGACTGCAAAAATAAATCGTTGTCAAATTTTTCGCCGCCTATATATAAAGAAGATTTTAAATCTTGAATTGTAATTCCATGTCCTTGAACTTTAACCGCCGAAGAAAAATCGGTTATTCTTATACTGTCGTCTATGAAAGGAGCTATTTTCAAATAAACTCGCAGTTGTTCAAAAAATAAATTAGGAACTTCGCTAACAAGCGGAGTATATCTTGCCACCGTTGAAACGACTTGATTTTGAGTCGGAGTCAAATCAAAATTATAATCTATATCCGATTTTAATCCTTGCAATACAATTGACATTTTATCTTCCGAATCCATATTTACAAAAAATTCGTCCGCTATCAAATCTCCGTTTGCAACATTGTTTTTCAAATTGCCGATTAAACTTAATAATCCTCCAATTTCCATTCCGAAAGGGAGATATAAATTATCCGTATCTAATCCTATTTCGTAATTTAAATTCGCGTTTTTTATCACGGGAGTAAAATATCCATCAACGCTAACTTTCAAATTATTAGTCGGGCTTTCCAAATTAAATTTTCTTATATTCGCATGCAGATTCTCTCCAAAGTTGACATCCGCATCAGCCTGCAAAAAAATATCTTGAAGTTTATATTGTTCTTCCGTAGCGTAAAAAGTGCTGTAATTCGTAAAACTTGCAAAAGTGTCTTCCAAAGACAAATTATAACCAAGCGCGCTCGTTATCCGAACATCGTCATCGAAAGGCATACTGTCAAGAAGTTCGGCAAATTTTGGAGAGAGCCATCTCTTCATCGAATAAGGCGCTATTCTAAAAGTATGAATATTAACAAAACCTTTTTTTAATCCCATTCCTTCCAAATCGAGATACGATTTGAAATTCAAAAAATTATCCAAATCCAAATTAAGCTCGGAGACTTTAATCGTTTGCGAAAGTAAATCGGCGTTTGCAAGAAGTTTTAATTTTGCCTTTGCCGTAGACGAAACTTCTCCCGATAAATTATAAGAAAAATTATTTACTATTCCGTTTAGAGTGGCGTCTATATCGTTTATCAAATCTCCGAATATATTTAAATCGGCATTCAAAGAGCCTCTTGCAATTCCTCCGCTCAAATTTGCCAAAGGTAAAGATTTAAGATTTATATTCAAATCGGTAGGTTCGTCAAATTTCACCTCGCCGTTTATCTTTATATCCGAATTAATATATTTAGTAGAAATATTATCGACATAAACAACCGTGTCCGATTTTTTTTCTGGTTCGCTTATCGCTGGAGCTACCGCTAAAAGCCCGTTTAACGAAGAGATAACTCTTAAAGACAAATCCGTTTCGTTTATCATATATTTATTTAAAGCGAAAACTCTATCGATTGTCGTGTTATGATTAATTTTTATATCTTCGCTCGAAGTTTTATTTTTATTATAATTATAATTTATTTTTGTAAGAGAATTCAAATTATTTACGGATATTAAATTTGGCATAGATAGATTTATTTTTTCCAAAGACAAATCAATAATATTATTTATATTATTAATCGTTCCCGTAGTTTTTTCGGCGTTTGCATTAACTAAACCGCTCATATTCAAACCCAAAGAAGGCAAAAATATTGTAGTTAGGCTATTAACTTTATTCAAATCTATTTTTGCGTATAAAGTGTCCAAATCGATTCCAATATTGTCCGAAAATATTTTGGAGGCGGAAGCGACTATTTTCAATATTTCGTCATTTAAAAGTTCCGAAGAGATATTGTCGACATAGACGCTTTGATTCGTTATATTATATCTCGTTTTCAAATTGAAAGCAGCTTGCATATCTTCTTTTTTAATTCCGTTATATTTAAAATCGGGCTTATCAATTTCAAAATCGAATTTTACCAAAATCTCGTTTTCGTTATCAGAATTGTCAATATTTAAATTGAATAGCGGATTATCTTTAAATGAAGTTTTGCCATC
>NZ_SJDU01000361.1 GCF_005518285.1 Brachyspira catarrhinii
TTCTGAAGCTGAGGTTCTTCATTTTGTAATTTTTCTTTGTTAGTGTTATTTTCTTTTTTCATTTTGTTTCCTCCAAAGTTTTTATTTTTTTTATTTTTGAGTTATTAAGTTTTTTCTTCTTTTATATCAGCAGGGGCTTTCACCCCCGCCAAATAAATATAGTTAAAGGAGTAAGTCTATCCGTGTTGTCTTAAAATAAAGGACCGTCATAATCATCTAAATCATCATTAATTTGATGAGGCGGATTATTTTCCATCTCTTCCTGTTCTGCTATTAAATTATCCCAATTCTCATCGCTTGCTGTAGAAAAAGGATCTTCGTCTTCATTTACTTCTGCTTCTATTACTGTTTTATCTGATTTTGATTCTTTAGCTGTCTTTTTTTGTTCATTTTCTGTTATATTAGTTGTTTCTCTTTCTAAAAGTATTATGTCTATATAAGCAGTATATTCTTCAGCATAGCCTATTAATTTTCCTGCAGCATAATTGTTTCTGTATGTTTTTAATTTATCAGTAGAAAGATTACTCCATTCTTCACCTTTACATAATCCAGTAGGACATATACTTAATTTTTTATTTAATACTTCAGTTACTATATTTAAAAGTTTTTCATTAGGTTTTTTATTTGTATAATATTCTCTAGCTTTTACTAAATCATCAATGCTTAATTCAGTCCACTTTTTCCCTTTATTTTTACCAACTTGAACAACATTATATTTATCATCATTCATTACATAGACATCTTTTTTTTCATCATAATGTGAATTATCTATATTATTTTCAGTTTGTACTTCTATAGCATTATTTTTATTACTAAAAGATTTATTATCAAAATCTTGGACTTCCTCTTCTAAATATAATCCGTCTAAGCAAGCAGGATATAAAGCTCTAACGCCTTCTGCTATACAACGAGCTGCTAACATTTGACGAGGGTATTTCTTCCAATTTTCTTTATTAAGATTTAATCCTGCTTGTTTAGCTCTCTCCATATCCCATTTTATTATTAATGTACCAGCTTGAGGGTGTGAAAACTCTATTTCACATTCAGTATCATCTCTTTTTAAATAATTTATTTTCCCGCCTGCTTTTTGAAATCTTACTAAAGTAGCTTGAGATTTTAAAGCAGGTCTTCCTTGTATAATTGAATACTCCATACTTGCCTGAACTGGATTTTTACCTTCTGCTTGTGCTATCATAAATAATGTAAATACATCGTTTTCATTTCTTGTACCAAGCATACCGCTACTAGCAATTTTTTTAGACATTTTTTCTAATATTTCAAAGCTATAGTAATTTGATACTTGATTATTTTGTATACTCAAATCCTTATTACTCATAGTTACTCCTTTTTATTTATTATCTTTATCACATTCGTAGTGGATCATATACAAGCCGTAACAGTCTTTAATGTTTACGTATTTTGTTTTGAAATTATCTTGTATAGCTCCGCCACAAACAGCACATTTTATTTCTTTTCTTTTTTTGAAAATATCTTTTAATAAGCTCATTACTCTTGTTCCTCTTGAGTTTTTCTTGATATGTCTTTAATGCTTATATCTTTTACCAAACGAGCGAAAGATAATTTTTCGCCGCTTACAAGTGCCTCTTTTATTTTTTTGTCATCTCTTGCTTTAGACATTTTATCTATTTTGTAGTCATCAGTTATTAAAGCACTGTCTATTATTTCTACTTTATCAGTAGCTGTAGATACTCTATAAGCACCGCAGACAACACTTTTTTCTTGTTTTACTTTATTGTCTTCTACGAATCTAGCTATAGACATAACATTTGAAATACTATCTTTAAGATTAATTACTGTTTTTTCTATAGATTTATTTTTATTTTGAATTGTATCGATAAGCTCTTTATTGTATTCTTTTTCTTTCTCTTTAAGTTTTATAATATAGCAGAGTTTACCTACTATCTCTTTTAATTCTTCTTTATTGTCTTTAGTCTCTTCATACAAAGATTTTAGAGCTTCATTAAACTCATTTTCTAGCTGTATTAATTGAGATTCAAAAGTTTCGCTTTTATCTGTGATATTTAGCTTATCTTCTCTAGCTCTTTGAATTAAAGAGAGTTTATCTTCAAGCTCTCTAATTTTGTTATTTAATTTAATTTGCTTATCTAATGTTTCATTTATCATTTTTTACTCCTTAAAAATTATTTATATTTATAGCTTATAGCTTTTCCTGCGTTGTTAAATAAAAAATGGCAGACTACTAATCTCTTTAAGATTAATAGCCTGCCAAACGGTAAGTTATGGATTATAAAATATTTATGAGTATTGATTTTTTTATCTGATTTTTGTACAC
>NZ_SJDU01000362.1 GCF_005518285.1 Brachyspira catarrhinii
TCATATTTAGTCCTTAAGTTTAAAGGTTGTCCTGTATATTTTATAATTATGCGGGGCAATCTTTACCTTATAATAAAAAAAATAAATTACATATTGACATTAGAGTTAACTCTAATGTTATAATATAATGAATGATAATTAATAATATTTTATAATTTTAAGTATTTTAATAATCAAAATTTTTTAAGGAGAAAATTATGACTATAGCCGAAGTAAGCAAAAAAGTTAGTCTTTCGCCAAATACTTTAAGATATTATGAAAGAATAGGGTTAATTCCAGAAGTAAAAAGAACAAAATCTGGAATAAGAAATTACACTGAAAAGGATTTGGGATTTATAGAACTATCAAAAAATATGAGAAATGCGGGAATGTCTATATCGTCTTTAATAAAATATGTAAAGCTTTACAAAAAAGGAGCGTCTACTATAGAAGCGAGAAAGCAATTATTAATTTCGCAAAGAGAAGTTATAAAAGAAAAATTAAACGAACTTCAAAACTCGTTTGAAATGATAACCTATAAAATAAACAATTACGATGAAGTCCTAAAATTAAGAGAAAAAGCGATTGTTGGCGAAAAAATAAAAACTAAATAAAATCATATTTTACTATTGAACTTATAGCGCGCTATAATGTTATAATTATGCCATAAAATTAAAAATTAAATTAACGCCATATTAAACAAAATGGCGAAGGAGAATTACAATGAAAACAATATTTATAACGGGAACATCTTCTGGCATAGGAAAAGAAACCGTCAAATTTTTATCGAAAAAAGATTTTAGAGTGATAGCCACCGCGAGAAATTTAGAATCGATAAAAGAATTTGAAAGTTTGCCAAATGTCGTTATCATGCCTTTAGATTTAACCGACACAAAACAAATCAAAGAGATTTCAAGCAAAGTTATTAAAGAATACGATATTGACATACTCTTTAATAACGCTGGATACGGAATCAAAGCGCCTTTGGAACTTACGCCCGAAGAGGATATAAGAAAAAATTTTGAAACCGTAGTAATTGGAAATATGCTCCTCACTCAAGAATTTATTCCTCATTTTAAGAAAAGAAAAAGCGGATTAATATTAACCACCACATCTTTGGCGGGAATAATAGCTCTTCCTTTGGACGGAGTTTACGGAGCTGCAAAACATGCGTTGACTTCGATGTGCGAATCGATTTATTACGAATTAAAACCTTTCGATGTAAAAGTAAAAATAATTATTCCTGGGGCGACACAAACGGCTTTCAAAATGAATCCTTTCTGTATAGACGGTTATGAAAAAGCCAACGAAAATCAGCAAGATTTTCTTCGTGATGGAAAAAGCGAAGGAGCGGATGTTTCGGAATCTGTGGAAACTATTTGGGAAGCGATAACCGACAATAAAGATAAAATACATTATCCTTCCGATAAAGTGGCTTTGAAACTCTACAATCAATATATGGAAATGGGAATTGAAAAATATAAAGAATTCTTTTATAAGAAGATGTTTCTTTAAAATTTAATTTAAAATTTAGAGAATAAAGACTTGACATTAGAGTTAACTCTAATGTTATAATAAATCAAAAAATTAAATTAATTCCAAATGGCAAAGGAGAATAAAAATGTTAAAACAAATTCTAATTTTTATTATTATAATATTTTCTATTATAGGATGTAATCAAAAAAGCGATACGATTAATTTTAAAAATATAGAAAATAGAATGGCTTTAAAAGAATTAGTCGACACATTTTCAATTTTAGCGGATAAGAAAGAAACGGATGCGCAAACTTTTCTTTTTACCGAAGACGCAGAAGTATATACTTATAACGAAGGGGAACTTACGACAATATTAAAAGGCAGAGATGAAATCGGAAAAGCTTTTGGGGATTATCTTTCGCTTTTTGAAACCGTTTACCATATCAACGGACAGCAAACGGTTAATATTGACGGCGACAAAGCGGATGGAATATCTTATTGCCAAGTCGTATTGGTAAGAATCGAAAACGGCAAAAAAATAGCTCTTATACGAGGAGTTTATTATAATGACGAATATACGAATATTGACGGTAAATGGTTAATATCAAAAAGAACTTCAAATTTTGTATGGAGCGACAGTCGTATAATTGAGTAGCTAAAAAACAAATTTTACTATTGACATTAGAGTAAACTCTAATGCTATAATAGTTAAAAAATTTAAATAAATTATTTTTTAAGGAGAAAGAAAATGTTAAAACAAATCCTAACAATTATTATTACGGTTTTCGCGTTAATTGGCTGTAATAATAATCAAAACGACAATCAAAGTCAAAACAATAATC
>NZ_SJDU01000363.1 GCF_005518285.1 Brachyspira catarrhinii
GGTAGTTTTGGTATTCAAAGTGGCTACGAACTAAAAAATAAAATATTAACACATACTAATTATTATTGGTATGTGTTTTTTTATTATTTATTATTGTATAAAATATTTGACAAACAAGTATTATCATATATACTAATATAATGAAACATTAATTTAAGGTTTATTTTATGCTAAAAATCAAATCAAATCAAATAAGAATTTTAATAAACTTTATTAATCATTCTTTTTATTCAAGATTAAAGTTTTAATATTTAAAAATACTTAAATATATTAGTGTCTTTCTTTTATATTTTTAATTCATTATAATTAAAGGAGTGAAATTATGAATTTAACAAATCAGGAACAAAACTATTATGAACTTATATTAGATATGTTAGACGATGGTATTATAGATGACAGTGAAAGGAGTCTATTAAATAAGAAAAAAGATAGATACGGATTATCCGATACAAGAGCAAAGGAGATAGAAGATTTTGCATTGCATGAAATACAAAATAAAAATAAGCCTAAGTTTAACACAGAAGGTGAAGAAGAATATTATGAGCTTTTGGAAGATATGCTTGAAGATGGTGCTATAGATGAAAGCGGAAGAAATTTGTTAAACAAAAGAAAATCTAAATATGGCATATCAGATGAGAGGGCAGAAGAATTTGAGAATTATATAAAAAGCGTAAAAGGAATTAATAATATTGTTTCAGATAGTGCTAATAGTTCTAGTAAAGAAAATGCCGATAATTTATTCGAACAAGGTAAATCACATTATAATGATAAAAATTATGAAGAAGCTATAAAATGTTTAAAGAAAGCATCGGAATTAAATGTTAATGATTCAGTTAATTGGTCATGGTTAGGTGTAGCTTATAATAAAAATGGTGAGCATGAAGAAGCAATAAAATGTTTAAATAAGTCAGTTGAATTAGATCCTAATTATTTATTTGCTTGGCTAGGTTTATTCAATTACTATAATGAAAATGGAGAATATGGAGAATCTACAAGATGCTTGAAAAAACTAGTAGAGTTAGAGCCTGATAATCCTACTTATTGGGGGTTATTATCTAACTCTTGTAATAAAAATGAAGAATATAAAGATGCATTAATATATTTTAATAAGTTTCTAGAATTGGAACCTAGTAAGGCAAATGACTTTTCTTTTTTGGGAAGTTTTTATTATGAAAATACTAATTATGAAGAAGCTATACGCTGCTTAAACAAGGCAGTAGAATTAAATCCTAATAATGAAAATAATTGGTATTGGTTAGGTGCTTCTTATAATGATAATGGTAATTATACAGAGGCTATACGCTGTTTGAATAAGGCAGTAGAATTAAATCCTTATGATGCTGATAATTGGTATTACTTAGGTAAAGTTTACAATAAGAAAGAAGATTATAAAAAATCCATAATATGCTTGGAAGAAGCAGTGTCATTAGATGATGACAGAGCTGATATTTGGTATTTGTTTGGCAGTTCTTATTGCGGAAATGAAGAATATAGAGAATCTATAAAGTGCTTGGAGAAAGCAGTAGAATTAGATTACAACGATTCTGTTTTGTATTCTTCATTGTGGCTATTTAAATTAAACTTAGAAGAATTACAAGATTTAGAAGATGGTGTATATAAAGATGATATTGTAAATATATTTCATATAGTAAAAAATTTGATTAAAAATCCAAAGTATGAGAAAAATAATTTTCATTATCCAGTTTCATTTTTTGCTTTATGTGAAACTTTAGTGCGTTTTTTATTTAATTTTGAATACTACGATCTAGTTATTTATTTGAGAAAAAAACTTTTTATTATAAAAAATAATGGAGATTACACTATGAACGAAATTTATTTTTTGCTTATGTGCGGAAGTTCTTATGTAAATTTAAATAGCTATAATAAAGCTATCAAGGAATTTGTTTTTATATTATCTAATTATGAAATGGATGATGATACTCTTGCTGGTGTATGGTTTAATTTAGGATATTGTAATACTGAACTAAATAATCTTGAAGAAGCTAAGAACAATTATGAAAACTCTGTAAAGTTAGATTGTAATAATTCTATTGCTTGGAATAATTTAGGAGTTGTTTTTGAAAAAATGGGGCATATAAAAGATGCTATTAAAGCATATAAAACATCCATTAAAATAGATAATAATGAATTGGCTATAAATAATTTAAACAATTTAAAAAAATAAGATTATAAATAATAAGTTTTATTTGTGATGCAATGTTTATTATATTTTAATTGGGTTAGTTTTTTAAATAATTCTTTTTAAGTTAAAAAATAAAAG
>NZ_SJDU01000364.1 GCF_005518285.1 Brachyspira catarrhinii
TATTATCCAGATAACGCGGACGCTCATTATTATTTGGGCTTAATATACGAAATAGAAGCGGGAAGTCCAGCCGAGCAAGGCGGAGCG
Source organism: Brachyspira catarrhinii (assembly GCF_005518285.1). GTDB lineage: Bacteria > Spirochaetota > Brachyspiria > Brachyspirales > Brachyspiraceae > Brachyspira > Brachyspira catarrhinii. The sequence goes on from NZ_SJDU01000364.1 coordinate 88, forward strand.
GCAAGTTATAGATTGGCTGTCGAAGAATATAAAAAAGCGATTCAATTAAATACCAATTTCAATGTTCCAGCATATAAATTGGATTCTTATTTTGGTTTGCTTCATATTTACGAAAAATTAATTGACGAAGAAAATTATTCGGCTACGGAAAAAGAAATTATAAATATTGCCGAAACGAGCGCCGACAGAATCGAAAGAGGAAGAATATATTTCAAATTGGCGGAACTTTACGAAAATAAAAGCAGAAATTCTTTAGCGATAGATTATTATAGACAATCTTATTTAAACGGATACAGACAAAAATTATCTTTATTTAGAATATCTATATTATACAGAAAAATGCGAAATTATACGCAGGAAAAAGAATATTTGATTCTTGCAAATAAATACGAATTTGCAAACGATGAGCCTTCAAATTACGAAGTGCAGAAATCTATAATTCAAAGGCTTACGGATTTGCAAAATGTTAGAATTCCTAAAAAGTTAAATTAATATTTGTCATTACGAAGGAGTAGAACGACTGAAGTAATCTATTCAGTTTGGATTGCTTCATTTGGCAACATGCCCGCTTTCGCCAAAGGCGGACTTTAGTCAGCGCATTCTCAATGACAATTTTTTATTTAATCAATTTTTTCAATACTTCTGATATATCGGCGTCTATACATATCGAACGTTCTTCAATATCGCTTGCGCAGTAGCATTCTCCCAAATTTATGGAAACATAAACTGAATTTCTATTATTTAAAGTCATTCTCCAAAAATTATATTTTATTATAGAAGGCGTATTAAAACCGACTCCAAGCTCCAAAAACAAAATCTTTGAATTATTCGATATTTTTAAAAATTCTTCATATTTTGATTTTTGATTGTCCCAATTTTTATCTTGAACAAAAGTATCGTTCGCTCTCAAATTCATAGACATATTTCTTCCGCAATAAGGACATTTTGGGATAAGCTCGGTAGGAATTTTCATTTCTTTTTTATATTTAATCATCTCTCTAATATATTTTTCATTATAAAAAGTTTCCTGTCTGCAAGGTTTCGAGCATTGGAATAGCGAAAAATCTCCCTGAACCGCAAAAATTTTATCTTTATCAAATTTAGAATCTATAAATCTTCCGTCAACATTTGTGGTTATGACGAAATAATTTTTATCTTTTACTATATTATAAAGATTCAAATAAGTTTCGTTTTCTTCAATATCAAATCTGTTTATATAAACATACAAACTGAAATAAGCCCAATATTCTTCGAGCGTTGGAAAATTATAAAAGCCCGCGCTATACATATCGGTAAATCCGTATTTTTTAATATAATCTTTAAAATTTTCTTCAAATCTTTTTCCATCGTATAAAAATCCCGCCGAAGTTGAAAGTCCCGCTCCAGCTCCTATCAATATATAGTCCGAATTTTCAATTTCTTCTTTTAATTTTTGTATTAATTTATTTTTATCCATTTTTACTTTCCTTTAATTTTTTATTATATAATTCATAATCAATATCTTTAAAAACATTGAAAACTATTTTTATATTTATTTTTTTATTTTCTTTCAAAAAATCGTTTACGGAAGATAAAGCTATATCGACAGCCAAATCGTTTGGAAATCTAAACTCGCCTGTGGATATGCAACAAAACGCTACGCTTTCTATATTATTTTCTAAAACCAAATTCAAACATGATTTGTAGCATGAATAAAGAAGCTCTTCGTCTTTTTTGCTAACTTTATCTTTTATTATCGGTCCAACCGTATGCAAAACATATTTGCATGGAAGATTAAAAGCGGGAGTAATTTTTGCATTGCCCGTTTCTAAATAACCTCCGCATTTATTTATAATATCTCGACAGAATAATCTTAATCTCGTTCCAGCGGCGCTATGAATCGCGTTATCGATACATTTATGCATTGGATAAAAACATCCAAGCATCGCTGAGTTTGCGGCGTTTACTATAGCGTCAATTTTCAAAGCGGTAATATCGCCTTTCCAAATATACAAATTATTTTTTATAGGTTTAAGATTTTCTATATTGGTTATAAATTTTTTATTAAGTTCTTCTTGCAAAAATTCATCTTCTATTTTTAAATAATCTTCGCTTATATCGTTTGGAGCGCGCATATTCATAAGACTTCTAAATAAATTTTTTAATTCTATTTCGTTTGACGGAAGTTCGCCAATATCAATTTTG
>NZ_SJDU01000365.1 GCF_005518285.1 Brachyspira catarrhinii
GGAGTTTTGGCGGGAGTAGAAGACGATGTTGTAGCCGAACAACATACTTATACTCGCCCAGAAGAAGTGGAAGATTTCGTTAAAAAAACTGGAGTCGATTCTCTTGCAATATCTATTGGAACGAGCCATGGAGCTTATAAATTCAAACCAGGGCAAAATCCAAAAATAAGATTGGATATTCTTAAAGAAATAGAGAAAAAAATTCCGGGATTTCCGATTGTTTTGCATGGTTCTTCGAGCGTTCCTCAAGAATATGTTAAAATGATTAACGAAAACGGCGGAAAATTGGACGATGCGATTGGAATTCCTGAAGAGCAGTTAAGAGAAGCGACAAAAAGCGCGGTTTGTAAAATCAATATAGACAGCGATTCGAGACTCGCAATGACGGCTGCTATAAGAAAAGTATTTCATGACGACCCTAAAGAATTCGACCCGCGAAAATATTTGGGACCTGCAAGAGACGAAATGAAAAAACTTTATATGCATAAAATAAATAATGTTTTAGGCAGCAATAACAGAATATAAGGAGAGATTATGGGAAAACAACATAGAAAAGCGGTAAAAAGAAAAAGAGCGGCAAGAAGAATAAAGAGACAGAAAGACGCTTTAAATGGCAAAACAAAATAAGAGAAAAACGAGGGCGTAAGTTAATCTTATGCCCTATTTATTTTTTTAAACAAAAATTTAAATATATAAAAAATATAAAAGGATTATAACAATGAAAAGAATAATAATTTTTAATTTAATAATTTGGACTATTTTAATTTCATGTTCAAATGAAACAAATAAATCTCCTTTGGCAATACAAACGGATTTTGGTAGAAAGGATAACGCTGTCGCAAGTATGTATGGCGTGGCTTTGAGCGTGAATAAAGATTTGAAAGTTTACGATTTGACGCATGAAATTCCCGCTTATAATATTTGGGAGGCGGCTTTGAGATTGGAACAAACGGCGAGATATTGGCCCTCTGGAACTGTATTTATTAATGTCGTTGACCCTGGAGTAGGAACGGAAAGAAAATCTGTCGTTATGAAAACTAAAAATAATTATTATTTTGTGACTCCCGATAACGGCGCTTTGACTTTTGTCGCGGAAAGTTTGGGAATAGAAGAAGTGCGAGAAATAGACGAAGCGGTTAACAGAAGAGAGAATTCCGAAGAATCATACACTTTTCATGGGCGAGATGTTTATGTTTATACGGGCGCAAGATTGGCTTCAAAACAAATTACTTTTGAAAAAGTGGGAAAATCTTTGGGAACGAATATAACGAAAATAGATTACGAAAAAGCGAGATTCGAGGACGGAAAATTTTTCGCAAATATTCCAATTTTGGATATTCAATACGGAAATGTTTGGAGTTCTTTACCGAGAAAATTAATGCTCGATAACGGAGTTCAAGTCGGCGATATTTTGAATGTGAGAATTGATAATAATAATTCGCTCGTGTGGACGGGAAATGTAAAACTTGTAAACACATTCGGCGATGTTCCCGAAAACGACAATTTGGCTTATTTCAATTCGGAGCTTAATTTTTCGTTAGCCGTAAATATGGGAAATTTTTCAGAGAGGTATGGAGTTTACAGCGGCGCTGAATGGAGTATTGAAGTTGTGAAGAAATAATTAATTTAAGCATGCCAGATATCTAATGGTAAATTTGAAATTGAAAGAATTTTTATGCCAAAATCTATACAGAAGTTAAAGCTTATAGAAATTATAATATTAACTATATGAATAAATATTGTCATAGTTTCCTCCTTAAAACTTATTGATATCTTTAATAGCACACTCACGCTAAAAGCATGCTTAAACCAATTATATTTCCATTTCAAAAAACATATATAGTAATATAAAAAAATAAAATAAGTCAATTTTTACAAATTCAATTATTATTTAAATTGCTATATAAAGTGGCTGCACAATTTCCGCATACTTTCCTACCAATTACCGCAGCTATAACCCTCATACCTCTTTCATTAAAATCCAACTAGACCCCGTTATACGATATATAGAACATAATTTATATACAACAAATAGCGGTTATTATATTTATGAATTCATATATGAACTTGATGGAACACATGATAGAATTTATATACTAATTGAAACTCCTAAAGAATTACAAAACGATTATATATTTTTTCATTTATTAAGAGTAAATGCAATGGAAATGATTAGACAATCCCCTCTATATACAAATAATAGAAATATAAATTATAAAAATATTAATAATGAAAACTAAAAAATAAAATTGTCAATAGTGTT
>NZ_SJDU01000366.1 GCF_005518285.1 Brachyspira catarrhinii
AAGCGATTGAAGAATACAAAAGATTTACTTCGGACGATAAATTGATGCGAGCTTATGCAGCCCGAGATGCATTTTTAGTAGGACAAAAAATGATGCTATCGAGAGAACGACAAGAAGGCTTTGACGAAGGAATTGAAAAAGGCAAACTTGAAGGCATAAAAGAAGGAATTAAAGAAGGAATTGAAAAAGGCAAACTTGAAGGCGAAAAAAATAAATCGATTTTAATAGCAAAAAATCTAAAAAAATCTGGATTGGATATAAAATTTATTAGCGAAAACACAGGTTTATCTCTTGAAGAAGTAGAAAATCTATAATAAAATCTGGCAAACCCGATTATGACAAAAGCGATAGAAGAATACAAAAGATTTACTGAAATAAGCAAACTCTGACGAGACGAAAAAACTCTAACAAATTTATATAATATTTATAAAATTTTATTCCGAAAATTAATATTATGAATATTATGATAACTAAAAATTAATAGAGTATATAAGCGAAAAATGGCTAAATTACGATAAAAAATATTTGACTAATTATAAAATTTTGTTATTATATTAGCGTAAAGAAAAAATTTTTATTAATTTAAATTAGGAGGTAAGCATTATGAAACGATTTTTTATTATTTTGTCAATTCTATCTATAGTATTATTATTTTCTATTTTTGCATGTAAAAAAGTAAATCTGCTCTCTCCGACTTATATACCAGACGAAACAATATTCAGAGTTCCAAATAACGACAATACTTTGCCTTCAAAAATAGATGTTAATCCTACTCCAGCAAAAAACGGCGAAGTATTCGGCGGATTTATAAGAAAATTTCAATATAAAGGCGAATGGCATATATTGGCTACAAATAAATATTATTATGACGCTACCAATAAAATTTTAACCGAAAAGGGAAAACAATTCCTTTTGAAATTCAATAAAGACGGCGATTTATCCATTCTCAACGGCGGAAATCCTATAAATAACGACATTTGGAATCATTTAACAAATTTTAATATTATAGAAAATTCTCAAGTATGGTATATAGATAATTCTTGGTATTATCATAAATATGGAGAATATTATGTTAGGCGTCAAAAAATGGGTTCTGCGGACTACTCAGGCTCATGGGTAATAAATATATTAAAAAATAATATCTCCTATAATTCTGAAGATTTATTAAATTGGTCAAAGAAAGGTAAAGAAGATAGTGAAGTTATGAAATTTCCTTTGGATAGAAGATGGCAAGGACCTGGAACAGTTGAATATGCACAGCATGGTAGACCTTATCATATTATCCTTTTTAAGGAAAAATTATATGTATTTGATGGCGGAAAAGGAATAGATGTTGACTATGATAAAAATACAAATGATAGAAATATTTCGCAATTTAAATTTATAGATTGGAATAATAGAGATAAAGCTTCTGAATTTAATAATTGGATATTGCAAGATTATCCTTGGGGGAAAGAATCCTATTGTTATGTATACACCAATGAAGATAGATTATATATAATGAGATACGGAAATTATATTTGGGGCAGGGATAAAAATCAGACAGAATTGTATCCAAGGTCTATAGAGTATTATGATTATGCAACTTACTCTACAACGGGCGCGACTGGAGCGGATGGTAAAATTATATGGATTAATGAAGGAAAAGGTCCTCCAAAAAACGCTGATTATGTAGGTATTTATAGAGGCAGTGATGCAATTACGGCAGCTATTCCAAGGGACTTACCTACGGCTACTCCCGAACCTCCAGATTGGGCTTTTGATAAAGACAATAAAAGATATTATAAAGTGGCGACTAATTATAGCGGCATAATATTTAACGGAAAACATTATTCGCTCCCTATTCCTCCCGTAAACGAAATTCAAAAAGCGGCGGATAGCGGAAAAACGAATTTCACAATCACGGAACAACATATAGAAAATTCTGGCAAAAATCAATTCATGGTAAGTTTGGTTAACCCTACAAACGCCAAAGAAAGCGATTGGAAATTGATAACTCCTCTGGAATATACGGGCTATTCTATGATTTGGCAAATAGGAGGAGGCAATACGCTTTTCAATATAAACGGAAAAACTATTCAATTGCTCGATTATTGCGAAATGCAAAATTTTCTTAATTATAATAATTCCGTATATAATCCGATTATAAACGAATTAAGAAGAAAAGCCGAAACCGAGCGTAGCAAAAGCCAATATTATAACGCTATGTATTACGAAGCTCAAGCGGATATATTGGAGCGGATTTTGA
>NZ_SJDU01000367.1 GCF_005518285.1 Brachyspira catarrhinii
TACAATACAATACAATACAATACAATACAATACAATACAATACAATACAAGCCATAATTATAATTTTTGGCTATTTTTTCATTGCAAAACTAAAAAATTATTTTATATCTTTAAACGCTTTCTTTGGCGTCTACAAATAAATATTAAAGGCGGTATTTTATGAAAAATAAAAAACTGTTCTTTAAGATTTATATTCCTTTTGTAGTTATTACTATTATATTTTTTGCCGCTTTGTCGCTATTGGGAAATAAAACGAGAGTCGGATATTTACAACCTATGTTTTTTATTCACAATATGGAAGAAACATTAAGATTAAACAATTTGGAAAATATAAAAACGAATTTCATTATAGACAAAGAATTAGACGAAGAAAGATGGAAAAATTATTTACTCACTAACGAAACGATTAATATCTATAGTTATGGAATTAAAATGGGATATTACGATAAGGTATTTAGACATAGCGATATTTACGATGTTTATCCCGATTTAAGTAATTTGCCAAAATATATAACGGAAGCCGAAATGTGGAGAGAAGGAAATCCTTTTGGATATTTAATTTCCACTAAAATAATTACCGAAGAAAAAATTGAAAATATTAATTATACATTAAAAATCAAAAAGAATATTATAAATATAATTGCATTTTTGTATCCGTTAATTTTAATACTATATTTAATAAACTATTTTATCAAATATATTATAATTAACGATAAAATTCATTTTATAAAAACATATTATCAAAATAGTTTTTATAATTTAGTCGATAAAAAATATATTTTCTATTTGGCAATATTTCTAATATTATTATTTTCTTTATTCGTAAGAATTTATTGGGCTTCAAAACAAGAAGGATTATATTGGGACGAATATCATAGTTTGAGTTTTTCCAATTATGGATTATTTGCAGACGATAAATTGAATTTAGAAACCGTTAATAATACGCTTGGATACGATATTTTAAAAAGTATTACAATAGATAATTCAAGTATCGAGGATTGCATAAACGATATAAAAAGATTATATAAGGATACTGACGACCCTTTTATAAGCAATTTGTATTATACTTTATTACGATTTGCCTTTATCGAAAGAGAAGTCGTAAACATAAAAAATATAATAATCACTGGAACTATTTTAAATTGTATTTTTTCTATTATTTCTTTTATATTTTTACTTAAAATCCTAAAACTAATATTTGAAGATAAAAAAGAATTTATAATATTTTCTTTACTGATTTTTTCTCTGTCGCCAATATCGATAAGTTTTTCTATGTTTTTGAGAGCTTATCAAATGCAGGAAACTTTTTTTATCGTAATTACTTTTATCGTTATTAACACGATTTACAATAATAAATATTCTATACAAAATTTAATTTTTACTTCAATAATTGCGGGAATTGGCTATTTGACTTTATATTCTTCGTTGTTGTTCGTTTTGATTTTATCTGCAATGTTATTTATTAATTATTGCTTAAATATTGATAAATTGGAATTTATAAAAAATAAATACGCGATATTAAATCCTTTACTAAAAATAAAAAGTTATAAAATAATAATATATTACGCGCTCGCTTTTATCTCGGCATTATTTGTCGCAAGAATATTATATAATAGTTTTTTCGCTTCGTTGTTTAACGCTAATAATCGGGCGTCTTCGTCTTTGGCTTTTTCTGGAAAATTATTTAATTATATTAATAATTTATCTTTCAATACATTACTATTAATTTTATTAATAGTATTCATTTTATATGTAATAATGCAAATTCTAAATAAAAAAGAATTGAATATAATTTTAGAAAAATCAAAATTCAAATTATTAATCTTTATTATTTTATTAGGTTTGATATTTGCAATATTGGGAGATTTGACTTCTCCGTATAAACTTGAAAGATATTCGGCGTCAAGTTATATACTGATATTATTTTTTATTCCTTTGATTCTTTCGTTTATTTCCAATTTGAAAATCAGAATTATTTTATTTGCTTTAATATCTATAATTTATATGGCTAATATAACTACTCCAAAAAGGTTTGTTTATTTTGAAGTGATAGATAAAAATAAATATGTTGTGAGAAATGATTATAATGTTTACGGTTATAAATCTTTTATCAATTTTTATGATTTTCATTATTTGAATACTAATCTTTATTATACATATTTAAATGACGGCAACGAATTAAATTACATAAAAGAAAATAATTTTTACTTAATTACAAATCCTAAATATATTGTCGAAATTG